>JAKEEV010000851.1 GCA_022616395.1 Planctomycetia bacterium
GTCCCTCAGACACGCTCGCTGATCCGCCCGCCACTGACCCAACACAACAACCCATCCACCCAACCTGGTATCAGAACGATTCAATGCAATTCGGTATCAGAACAGCTTACTCCATCTGAGTTCCGTCAACTGCGGTTTCGGATTGAGCGCGCGGTCGATGACGAGGTCGGCCATCTTGGTGACGACCCAGTCGAAGTACGCGGGCATAAGCGAGTTGATGTCCATGTCCGGGGCGGGGTTCATGAAGTCGATGGCGTAGGGCACGCCGTCCTTGATGGCCCATTCCGCCGTGTTCATGTCGTAGCCGAGCGCGTCCACCAGTTTCAGCGAGTCTTCGATCACGCGATTCTTGATCGCCGGGCTGAGGTAGTTCTCCTCCGGGATGTACCGGCGGTTGTTCGTGTCGTAAGGCATGGGCAGCACAATATTGCGACCCAGGCACATGCAGCGCACATACTGATCCCACTTGATAAACTCCTGAGCGATCATTGTGAGCAACCCGGAGCCATCGTAGTAGCGAATCAACTCCTCGACGCTGTGACACACGTAAACACCGCGCCAACCGCCTCCGTGCGCATCTTTCAGAATGCACGGCAGCCCAACGTAATCGACGACAGCTTGCCAGTTGAGTGGGTACTCCAGGTTGCGCAGACTTTCGGTCTTCACGATGCCGGGCACGTAGTCCTTGTTCGGCAGGGCAACGGTCTTGGGGTGAGCAAGCCCCAATTTCGCGCAGAGAGACGCGCCGAAGAACTTGTCATCGGCCGTCCACATGAACGGGTTGTTGATGACCGTCACACCTTGAAGAACCGCGTGCTTGAGGTGACTCCGGTAATACGGCACCTCGTGCGAAATGCGGTCCACCAGGACCGCATACGGAACACGATCATCCATCTTGGTGCCGCCGAGGCGGGCGAACTCCGCGACGACGCCCCTATTCCGTCCGTTCACCTCCTCGATGAACTTCGGCGGAAACGACCACTCGCGACCAACGATCACGCCTACCTTCTTCACGTCATTAGTCCTCGGTCATTGGTCATTAGTCATTGGTCATTCGTCATTGGTCCGAGTCGCTGACCATCGGTGAGAACTCATCCCAATGACGAATGACCAATGACTAATGACGCTCAGTCATGCCCCCCGATATACAGCCGGACCATGTCGTACCACGTCGGCCAGTCGTGGGCGAAGCCGTCCCACTCGCGTAGCGCGTTACCGATGCCCTTCTCCCACAGCTTGCCGGAGAGTTCGCGGTTCTGATGCAATAAGCGGTCGTCGCGGCCGACCGCGAGGATGATGTCCTGTTCGCGGAGCCGGTCGAGCCGCCAGTTGTCGTGTTCGTTGGGGATGAAGTCTACCGGGTTCTGGAAGTAAACCGTTTCGTTGTGGTAACCGCCGAGGAAAGCCTTGATGTCAGTCAGCCCGCTCATGCTGAGGACGCGATTCACCTGATCCGGGAACCGCAGGCCCATCGAGAGCGCATGGAACGCGCCGAAACTCGCCCCGGTCATGATCGTGTACGGGTGACTGTTGCGCCAGCGCGCCCACGGCAGTGCTTCGTTCATGATGTAGTTCGTGTACTGTTCGTGTCTCCAGGCTCGCGCGCCGGGGTGAGAGTGATACGCGTACCAGCTTTCGGAATCGACGCTATCGACGCACACCAGATGCAGCCAGCCGTTTTCCAGCCAGTGAGAAAGCACGCCGACCATTCCGTTATCTTCCCACTCGTGGAATCGCGAGCGCGAAGTTGGGAACGCGATCACATGCGCGCCGCTGTGGCCGAACTCCAGGAGTTCCATGTCGCGATGAAGCGACGGACTCCACCAGCGGTGGTACTCCCGGTGCATGGACGATTGAATGCGGCGTGAAGAGAGGCAGTTTACACAAAATATGCGAACTCGCGTGCGCTTTGGCAACGGAGAGCTGAACCGGCTGGAGAGAAATGCGAAGAGGTGCGGTTGTGCTGGCGTGGTGGAGCCTGATCACCAAAGATATTTCGACAGGATAACAGGATGAAGCAGGATCAAGACACATGTCTGTCCTGATCCTGCTTCATCCTGTTATCCTGTCCAACACTCTTCATGCGTTACGCGGCGGCGAATTTCTCGCGGAGTTTGTCGAGGTACTTCTTGCTCTGCGCGGTGACTTCCCACGCCTTCGGCCAGAAGCATAAATCGACGCACCACCAGTTATGAGGCACTCCGCAATTCAATAGCGCCGGCGCGAGTTTGTCGAAATCCAGTTTCCCGGTGCCAAACGGATTGTGCGTGCTCGTGTTGTGCTCGTTGAGGCTGCCATCGCTGTCGATGACGTGGACGTGAGTGACCTTCCCCCTAAGCTTCTCCAGAAGTTCAAGTTCGCCTCCGGGGAGTGTTTCCTTCGAGCCGGTCTGGTTCGCGCCGACCACCGCGCACATGTGAGCGTGGCAGGTGTCATAGAGTACGCCGAAGTTGTTGTTCCCCTTCGCGCGAACCATGTCCACGAGTTTCACGATTTCGCTCGGCTTGTTGAACGCGAAGCCCGGCTCGAACTCCCAGCAGATGTTCATGCCGAAGTCCGCGGCCATCTTGCTCGCCTTGTCCCACGCGGAGGCGATCCGCTCCATTCCGGCTTGAGCGCCGATCTTTTTTCCTTCGGGATCGGTTTCAAAAAAGTTTGGTGCAATCACTGTGTCCACCCGGATCGTCTTTACATCGAGGTCCGAGGCGAAGGCACACCAGCCGAGGAACGCGGTTAGGTAAGCGGATGGGTTTTCGTCAACTATTGAGGTGCCAGGGTTCTTGAACGCCCACAGATCGACAGCGATGCCGGATAACGCGAGGCCGTGGTCGGCAATCTCCTTGCGGAGCTTCTGCCGGCTAGCTTTCGTGGGATGCGACACCGGGCTTGGGTGCGGGCCGAAACTGCCCAACTCCACTCCGTCGTAACCGAGATCCTGGAGCTTGTGCAGGATGACGTGAAAGTCATTGGTGGGCTGTTCCTGATTGAACAGATACGCCCAGGTGCCGATCGAAATGCGTGCTTTGGCCATGATGGGACCTCGTGACGAGTGGGAGAGATTTAACGGTTGTGTCGTGTCCGTAATTGTAGCGAGTATCGCTCTGATCATCCGACCTCGACGACAACCGCATTAGCCCGTATGCTCCTCTTTCCCACGTGGGTCGACGGTTCGGCGACTCAGACGCGGGAACGTTGGAAGATCGGTTCTAGCCCCGACTTCCAACACTGGCAAGGAGAAACCGAATCGACCAGCCGAGTTCACACCACACGCAGTTATGCGTCAGACTGTCCCGCCGGAATCTCATTTTCCCGCGCAAGTTTATCGGGTCAGAGGCGAACTAGTTGGTAACTTCCCGTGTCTGTGAAGTTCGGCAGGAAAGGAAGTTGTGAGATGAGAAGCTTCTTTGGCATGTGCAACCGCTCCGCGACACTCAAGCCGCGCGCTGCGAAGCGCGTGGTGCTGGCGGGAGGTTTCGCGTTCGGTTCGACCGTTGCGGACCAGTTCCGCAAACTGGGCTGGGAGGTGTTCACCGTGCCCGCGGAGCACGACATTCACGCGACCGCCGCGGAGACGAACCCGCACGCGGTTCTGTTGCCGGAAATGGCCGGCGACGAGAGCGGTTACCTCGCCTGCGCCAAGTTGCGCCAGACGCTGCCGGAAGTGAAGGTGGTTGTCGTCGGCAACGAGCGGACCGGTGCGAGAGAGCGGCTGGCGAAGTTCGTCGGCGCGTCGTTCGTGACGGAAGCCGACGGCGTGTGCAAGCTCGTCAACGCGGTCGTGTGAGAAAAGACCAAGAAATTAGGAGACTTCTCGCTGGACGCGACAACTTCAGGTGGCCTGGTTGCCGGGTAATAGTGCGTGCGGCTTCCGAGATCGCGCGTCCGCGCTCTGTTCTTGGGCGA
>JAKEEV010000852.1 GCA_022616395.1 Planctomycetia bacterium
CGTCTGCTACTGGTGGAAGACGAACAGGTGAACCGCGATCTGTTCCGGCGGCGGCTGGAACGGAAGGGGTTCGTTGTTGTCGTCGCGGAGAACGGCTTGCAGGCGGTTGAGTTGACCAGAAGCGAGCAACCCGACCTTGTGTTAATGGATTTGGGCTTGCCGGACATCGACGGATGGGAAGCGACTCGGCGCATCAAGGCGGACAAGTCCACGAGCGCGATTCCGGTGATTGTGCTTTCCGCGCATGCAACACTCGAGGCAAAAGAACGCGCGTTCGCGGCCGGCTGTCAGGAGTTCGAGACCAAGCCGGTGAACTGGGAGGTGCTGTTCAAGAAAATCGAAACGGAACTGGCCAAGCCCAAGCCCGCGCCACCACGCCCGGAAGACGAAGTCCCAATCGGCTCGTCCGGCAAGTCTCCCAGCGACACCGACATGATTCGCTCTTTGCAGGCGAGTCCGGGCGCGTCCACGCTGATGCTTCCCCCGCATGCGTTGGGCAAGGAGAAGGAAGTCAGCCCGGTTGAGCCGAAGCGGATTCTGGTTGTTGAAGACAACGACGCGAACCGCGTGATGCTCTGTCGGCGGCTGAACAAGCACGGGTATGTGACCACCGAGGCCGCCAACGGCCGCGAAGCGCTCGACGCGGTGAACAAGGAGAAGTTCGACCTTGTTCTCTGCGACATCATGATGCCCGAAGTAGACGGCTACACGGTGCTGCGCGAACTGAAGGCCGACCCGGAGTTCCAGGCGCTACCGGTCATCATGATTTCGGCGGTGGACGAACTGGCGAGCGTTGTGCGCTGCATCGAGATGGGTGCTGAGGATTATTTACAGAAGCCTTACGATCCGGTGCTTCTCAATGCCCGCATCAATGCGTGTCTGGACAAGCGCCGGTTGCGCGATCAGGAGATGGAATACCTCCGCGCCGTGACCGACCTGACGCAAGCGGCCGCGATGGTGGAGAAGGGAGCCTTCGACGAGCGCGTGCTCTCAGCAGTGGCTTCGCGCGACGATGCGCTGGGCACGCTGGCTCGTGTGTTCGCCCGCATGGCGCGGGAAGTGCAAGCCCGTGTCGAGCAGTTGCAAAGCGACATGCAGAAGATGACGAAGGTGGAGATCGACAACCGCGAGGTGGCCCACGAAGTGGATCGCGTAACGACTTCCGAAGCGTTCAGCAAGGCACGCAAGCACGCGGACGAAGTGCGTGCCCGGCGTCAGAAGGGAAGCCCACCCGCTGCCCCGAAACCGTCTTCCGTTGCCGATACCGTTGTCATGCCGAAGCCACCCAAGCCGCCGTAAAAGTAGGTGCCGCCTGCCGGGCGGCACTGTTTATCGGAGCGTGATGGCTTCATAGTAGTCATCACGCTCCGCGTGATGTCGCCGCGAAGCGGCGGGTTTTCTGCTTGGCTTTGACAATCGCCGCTCTTCGAGCGGCCATCACGCGGAGCGTGATGACTACTATGAAAACCCGCCTCGGAAAGGCGGGCCTACCGTTCGGATTCCTCCATGCGACAGATTGTGTCGATTCACTCGTATCGCGGTGGGACGGGGAAATCCAACCTGACCGCCAACCTCGCGACTGCTATCGCCCTCATGGGCAAGCGTGTCGGCGTGGTGGATACGGACATCCAGTCGCCCGGCATTCACGTGCTCTTCGGTCTGGACGACAAGCAAGTCACGCGAGCGGTGAACGACTACCTGTACGATCAGTGCGAGATCAAGGACACCGCGTATCATGTCTCTCCTCCGGAAGTGATCGCGGCCGGCGGATCAATGTACCTTGTTCCGGCCAGCATGAAGGCCGCGGACATCGCCCGCGTGCTGAAGGAAGGGTATGACGTCGAGAAACTGACCGCGGGGTTCGACACGCTGCTCGAAGCGCTCGACCTGGACTTTCTCTTCGTGGACACACACCCCGGAATGAACGAGGAGACACTTCTCTCCATCGCCATTTCCGACTGGCTCATACTGATCCTTCGCCCCGACCGGCAAGACCACCTCGGTACGGCGGTGACAATCGAAGTGGCCCGCAAGCTCGGTGTGCCGAAGCTCGTGCTGGTGGTGAACAAGGTTCTGGCGAGCATGGATCAGTCGGCATTGCGGAAGGACGTGGAGCGGTCGTTCGCGGCGGAGTTGGGCGCGGTGCTCTTGCTCTCGGAAGACATGCTCAGACTCGGCAGCGCGGGGATTTTTACACTAAAGTTCCCGGAGCACCAGTTCACGCGTGCCGTGGGGGAGTTAGCCGCTCGGATGGTGCGAGGAAAGTGAGACTTGTGTGTCCATCTCGCCCATTTCGTCCGTACCTCAAACCGACTTCAACCGCCAGTGGACCAGCGGCTCGCACGCACTTCGCCAACGGCAACAGTGGCTTGAGGATCACCCACCGCCCGTGGATGAAACCGGGCGGATGATTGTGAGGTTGATATTCGCGCCGTTGATTCTCTCTGATGTGGCGATCTCTGCCCGAACGGAGTATTACTATACAAAAGTATACATTGGAGGAGTGAGGTGCTGCGCGGTGATGGTCAGTATCGCCAAGTTTTGGGTCAGATTGCCAACTTGTGTGTGTGGCAATCTTGGCAATCTGGCAATCTATAGAATGTCGCGCACAGTCCCTGACCACCGCTGGTCCTTCGCGTCGCGAGTGCAGGCTCTCACAACGTCCGCGGGTGAACATTCAATACAATCTGGGATCACTCCACCGCGAACTTCACATCGCTGACCGGCTTGCCGAAGTTATGCGTGCGAACCCACGTGTTCCAGCCGAGTCGCGGACCATTGCGTTCGTCGTAATCCAAAGAAGTCCACGGCACCGCGTCCGGTTCGATCACCAACTGCACTTCCGCGTCGAACTCCA
>JAKEEV010000853.1 GCA_022616395.1 Planctomycetia bacterium
CGAGAGCTTCTCGCTCCGCGCGCCAACGTAGCCCGCCGAGACGACCGTACCTCTCGCCAACTCGTACTGCAAATCAGCCGAGTACTGGTGCACATAAGCTGATTCACGGAGCTGATCAACAAAGTGGATGTTGCCGCCCGCGCCGGTAAGCAAGCCGAGCGAGCTGCCGACGGGTTTCTCCACGCCGTTCGGGAACGGATTGGTCAACGTGCAAGTCGAGCACGGCGTCAAGCCCCCATCAGTGCTGGCGACGTAAGTCGTGACCGCTGTGAAACCGCGCGTGCCCATACGATTCTCGTTCGGGAAGGCATACTGGTTCGGCGCATAGAAGATGCCGTAACCGCCACGCAGCACCACTTTGTCGCTGAACTTGTAGGCGAGTCCGACGCGGGGCGCGAACTTCTTCTTCGACGGATCGTTCTGATGCGTCGGCGCGCCGTCGACACCGGCGTAAAGCAATCCTCCCTTCAGATTCAACCCAGGTACCTGCACCGGGAACGCCTTGTCGCGCGAGAAACCGACTGTGAGAAGGTTGTCGCGCTCCTGCAATCCCTGCTCGAATTCATAACGCAATCCCAGGTTCAACGTCAGGTTCGGGCCAACGCGGAAATCGTCGTGCACGTAACCGGCGTAGTAGTTGATGTAGAAGTTGTTCGGCGTGCCGATGGTGATGTCGCCGCTCGACGGGAAACCGAGCAGGAAGCCGGCCAGCGAGTGTTGGAGCGCGCCACCGACGAGCGGGTTCGGGCCTCGGGTGAATGCGGAGTCGAAGGAGAAACGTCCGCTCGGCTGGCCGCGCGCGAAGAGCTTCATCCCGATGACGCGGAAATCGAAGCCGCCCTTGAGCGTGTGGCGTCCGAACAGCTTCGAGACGCTGGCGCTAACGTTATGCCCATAGAAGGTTGTGTCCTGCGGATCACGGTCCCCGAAGGTGTCGAAGTTGACCGTACCGTAACCGGAAATGGCAAAGCGCGGGAACTTCTTGTATGGGATGGCGCTCAGGAAGTTTTGCGAGAAGCCCAAGCCAGCCGGATCAAACTGGTTCGGGATGTCGTCGTCCACGAACTGCGTGTAACCGTAACGAAAGGCGAAGACCGTGTTGTTGCTGATCGTGATGATGTTGTTAATCGCCACGGCATGGACGGTGCGGAACAACTGTCCTTCAGCCGGTTCGCCTGGGTTTTCGCCCAGGTTCTTGGCGTAAAAACGCGCCTCCGGCTCGACCGAATCATACCAGGCGTAGAAGCCTGTCGTCGTGAACTTGTCCGACCAGCGATGTTCGACCTTGCCCGTCGCCTGATTGGCGCGGTCAATCAACGAAGCAGTGCTGGATGTCC
>JAKEEV010000854.1 GCA_022616395.1 Planctomycetia bacterium
GAGCCTTCGTGATCGTGGAACGCGAAGAAGCCAACGGCTGGCTGGCCATCACCGCGCCGAAAGGATCAGTAAGCTGGATCGCGGCCGCGTTCGTGGAAGACGTGGCACCCGATCGGCCAACTCCGAAGATCGGATATGTTCACACGGAAGGCGAAGTCACGCTCGCGTGCGGTAAGGCCGGACTCATGCAACCGCTCGACATCCGCCGAGAGAAAGTTCCGCAAGGGACAGGCGTACTCATCATCGGCCCGAAAGTCGAGTTCGGCGGAAAGAAGTGGTATCCAATCGAGCCTCCGGCCGGCGATGTGCGCTACTTGCCCAAGACCGCGGTGCAGTTCGATAAGCCCGCCAACAACGCCTTCACCGTGCGCGTCAATGACAAAACTGGCGAGCTGCCACCGCCAGCAGTCTCCCCAACGGTTCCAGTTAGCCCGCCGATCTCCATTCCTGGTTCAGGCACGGCCACCCCGACTGCGGGTGGCACAACGTCGAGCAAGCCTGCCGTGAATCATCCGCTCTGGGCGCAAGCCGAAGCCGCGGAGCGCGACGGTCGGCCGGATGATGCCGAGAAGCACTACTTCGAACTTGCCCGGCTCATGAACTCACCCGGAGGCGATCACGACATCGCCAACCTTTGCTACACCCGCATTCACACGCTCCGCGAGAAGAAGCGCAATGGTGGCGCTGGCGCTTCACCTTCTGGTGGAGTGTTGCGACCTCCGGCAAAGGATGATCGCGGAGTGCGCCCCGGAACACCAACAGCCATTCCGCCGGTTGCGGGGCCGAACGCACCCGAAAACCGCCCGCAGTGGTCCGGGGTCGGCACGATGCGCCGATCAGCAATCACGCTTGACGGCCGAGCCGCGTACGCGCTGGAGTCATCGCCGGGCGTCGTGAAGTTCTACGTGGTGGGAACGCAGGGCGTGAATTTGGAAAAGTATCTCGGTAAGCGAGTGGATGTCTACGGAATCGCCTACACGCGCAACGGGCTATCGAAACCCTATATCACCGCGACCTCGGTGGAACCGGCTCCGTAGTAGAGGACAGTGAACGGTAATCAGTAATCAGTAATCAGTGAACAGTAATCAGTGAACAGTGATCAGTAATCGGTGTTCGCCCCTCTTGCTGAAAACTGCTCACTGATGACTGACCACTGATTACTGATGACTACTCACTGATTAGTGGTTGAGCATGAACTCGTTGGTGTTCAGAAGCGCCCACAGAACGTCTTCGTAGAAGGTCACGTCGTTGGCGAAGGCGCCAGGCACCGGAGTGCCAACCGGACCCTTCGGTTTTGGTCCCTTCGGGTTGGGCATTGGTGCGCCGAGATTAATCCGTGCCTTGCCCAGGCGAACCTCTTCCAACTTCGTCCGCTCTTCTTGCGTTGGCCGGCGGCTGACCGTCATCAGGAACAGTTCGTTGTAGACAGCGGTCACGTTGGTAGTGCCGCCGCGTGTGTTTCTGTTGACGATGTCGGCCACAAGCCCGCGGGTCTTATCCGAGCGAATCTGGCCGTTGATGTCTCGGCCGTTCATCATGAGGAGAGC
>JAKEEV010000855.1 GCA_022616395.1 Planctomycetia bacterium
CCCGCGAACCGCCGATTCCATGCACAAACGACCGCGTGCCCGGTGTGCGGTCCGCGCCTATCGCTTCTCGATGCCGCTGGCTCTCCGCTGCTCACTTCCGATCCTCTGGGTGCCACAGTCGCGGCACTCCAGAGCGGCTCGATAGTCGCGATCAAGGGACTTGGCGGGTTCCATCTCGCTTGTGACGCTCGAAGCGCGGAAGTGGTCACTGAACTTCGCCGACGAAAGCACCGCGACGAGAAACCGCTTGCCGTGATGGTCGCGGACATCGAATCGGCGAACCTTCTCGCGGAGATCGCACCTCGCGAAGCGGAACTGCTTCAATCGGCAGAACGCCCCATCGTTCTGCTGCGCTGTCGCAGCGAGACACCGCTTGCGGAAGCCATCGCGCCGGGGAATCCGTGCATCGGGCTAATGCTCCCTTACACTCCGCTGCACCATCTGTTACTGCGAGACTTCAGCGCACCGCTTGTAATGACGAGCGGGAACCGCACCGACGAGCCAATTGCTTGCGAGGACACGGACGCTGTTCGCCGGCTCGCGGGAATCGCCGATCTGTTCCTTACGCATACCCGCGCGATCCGTTCGAGGTGCGATGATTCCGTGATGCGGGTTGTCTCAGGCAGTGTGCTTCCGGTTCGCCGATCGCGCGGATATGCCCCTCCACCTCTCCCACTTCCTTTCAGTTGCCCGCGTTCGATTCTCGCGACCGGCGGGCAACTGAAGACCGTCTTCGCGCTCGGTCGCGACTCACACGCCATCCTCTCGCATCACATCGGCGACCTGGAGGGATATGAAACATTCCATGCATTCACCGAAGCTATTAGCGATTACGAAAGGCTATTCCGCTTTCGCCCCGATGTGATCGCCCACGACCTACACCCGGATTACGCTTCGACCCGTTATGCACTTGAGCGCGGAGTGAAGCTCGTTGCGGTGCAGCATCACTACGCGCACATGGCGGCGTGCATGGCGGAAAACGGATTGGGTGAATCGGTGATCGGAGTAACCTTCGACGGCACCGGCTACGGGCTTGATGGCACGATCTGGGGAGGTGAGTTTCTCGTCGGCGATTACCGCGCATTCCAGCGCGCGGCTCATCTGCGAGCCGTTCCGCTGCCGGGCGGTGATCGCGCGATCCTCGAACCGTGGCGAAGCGCGCTCTCACAGTTGCTCGATGCGCACCAGAACACCGACGTACTCGCGCGCATCGAACCCGATGCGCTTCGCACCGTCCGCGCGATGATCGAGCGCGGGGTGAACTCGCCGCTCACTTCCAGCGCTGGGCGACTCTTCGACGCGCTCGCCGCTATCATCGGCCTGCGCAACCGCGTCAGTTACGAAGGGCAAGCCGCAATCGAACTCGAAGGGCTTGCAACTCAGGTCAAGCCGGACTCGTGTTATCCCTTTGAGATCATGACCCCGCGTGAGCTTCTTGAAGTCGATACGCGGTCGTTGATCGGCGCTGTAGTTGAAGATGTTCGTCGCGGTGTGCCGCAAGCTGTCATCGCGCGCCGATTTCACTCCACGCTTGTGGCAGTGATCGCGACTGTCTGCAACACGATTCGCGACAACACCGGCCTGAACGCCGTCATCCTCAGCGGAGGAGTCTTCCTCAACGCGATTCTGCTCGCGGAGACGCTCGACCGACTCACTCGCGATGGCTTCCGTACTTACCATCACACACACGTTCCGCCGGGCGATGGTGGACTGTGCCTGGTTCAGTTGGTCGTTGCAGCGGCTCTCGATAGCTGAGACAATTCGGCAACTTCTCTTCTCGAGTTCCGCGAATGTGTCTCGGCATTCCTGGTAAGGTCGTTGAACTGTACC
>JAKEEV010000856.1 GCA_022616395.1 Planctomycetia bacterium
AGCGGAGATGTGGGTTGATGCGCGACCACCGCGGCCATCATGTCGAACGCGCTCTCTCCGGTGAACGGCAGCCGACCCGTTGACATCTGATAAAGCACAACACCGAGGCTCCACAGGTCGCTCCGGTGATCCACCGGTCTGCTGCAAGCCTGTTCGGGAGGCATGTACGCGGGCGTACCGAGAATCGCCCCGGTGCGGGTCAGCGGTTCGTCCGCCTCCGACACGGTGCGAGTCTCACTGCGGGCCAGTCCGAAGTCGAGAATCTTGACTCTGCGCTTCGAGCCTTCCAGCCACACGTTGCCGGGTTTAATGTCGCGGTGAATCAAACCCACTTCATGCGCGGCCGCCAACCCTTCCGCGATCTCCCGGCCGATACGTATGACTTCGCTGATCGGCGGGCGTGGATTCAACTTGAGCGCGGCCGCGAGCGTCTGGCCTTTCAAGAGCGGCATGGTGAGGAAGGCGACTCCGTTGGCCTCCTCGACTCCGTAGATGGTGATGATGTGATCGTGTTCGATCTTCGCCTGAGCCTGAGCTTCCCGGCGGAAGCGAGCTTTCGCCCCCGCATCCGCGCCCAGTTCGGAGAGCAGCACCTTGATAGCCACTTGCCGCTTGAGGCGAGGGTCTTCGGCCTGGTAAACAACTCCCATTCCCCCGCGGCCAAGCACTCCGAGAATGCGATACGGCCCCAATCGGCCAATCTCGTCCCCTTGCTGTGGCGGAGAGAGAAATGGATCGGGTGGTGTCATCGCCGGGGGAACGTCACCGGTTGGAACCGTCTGTGGGCGCCCCGCCGTGTCGGCTGCTGTTGGCGGAACTGATGCCTGCGGTTTGGAAGGGAGCGGGTTCATTCAATCGGCTCCGGCGAAAGTTTGCATCAGTTGTACCGATTGTGCGGGCCGGTCTCAAGCAACACCTCAACTCACTTCGCAAATGCGCGGGAGCCGCGAACACGCACACTCTGCGTTCCCAGCGGTTTACATCGCTCTAGCTCGGGCGTGAAACATTTCTGCACAGAGCGCGGATTTTCACTTCACATGCGTAAATGGAAGAATCCATTTTGTCTTCGTGTGCGGATGATTTGGCAGATCCGAAAAATCCGTCCTACAGAAAATGGTAACTGAACTCTCGCGCTTCTGGATTGATTACCCGTCCCCGAATCCAGCGCGCCTGAAGAGCCGAGTTCCGGTCGCGATGACTTCCCCTCTGAGGTCGCACTGACACTTCGGCCTTATTCCAAGCTCTGTCACATTCGGAATAACCCACAGAGTTTGCCCTGCCAGCCAAAGAGCTGGCAGAAAAACCGCTGCTCTCGCTCGAACCGGCTCCGCCGATGTGGACACTCAGTTTGTTCGCACGCGCGGAATCAGACTGTTCAGCACGGACGCTTCAACCCGGCAAGATTGCCCAGACTTCGCCGATACCGCACCTGGGAACTGATATGTGGACTTGGTTTCTTTCTTTCGCCAAGCGCTCCGATTCGCTCAGACGCGATGCCAACCGACGTGATGTCAACCGTGCCGCACTCAAGCTCGAAGCACTGGAGTCGCGTGAAGTCCCGGCGATTCTCATTCAGGTCGATTACACCTACGACACGGGGTTCTTCCGAAACAACCCCGAAGCACGCGCAACGATGGAGCGAGTTGCCGCCGAGCTAGGCAACAGCATTTCGGCAAACCTCTCGGCGATCATTCCTTCAGGCGGCAACACCTGGACCGCGACATTCTTCAATCCAGGAACAGGCTCACAGGCAGCACTCCCCAACCTCGCGGTCGGCGCGAACACAATTCGACTGTTTGTCGGCGGGCGACCGCTCGGAGGATCGGAAGCGGGTTTCGGCGGACCGGGCGGCTACAGCGCCTCCGGCTCCCAGGCGTGGTTGAACACGCTCCGGACTCGCGGATGGAGCGGGTTCTCGCTGTGGGGAGGAAGTATCACCTTCGCCAGTAACAGCAACTGGCACTTCGGACAAACAACGGCCGGGCTGGATCGGGACGAACTGGATTTTTACTCGGTCGCGACTCACGAACTGGGCCACGTGCTGGGTCTGGGGACCGCAAGTCAGTGGGACAACCTCCGCCGCAACGGAAGCTTTGTTGGCCCAAACGCGAGCGCGGTTTACGGAGGGGCGGTGCCTCTTGCTCCAGATGGTGCTCACTGGGCTGACGGGGTGACGCTTGCTGGTCAGTCGGTGAGTCTTGATCCGTCGATCACCTTTGGCACGCGGGTCAACTTCACTGCTCTGGATGTCGCGGCACTGCGCGATCTCGGTTGGGCCACTGCACCGATTTCTCCTCCAACTCCTGCTCCCGCACCCACGCCCGTTCCACAACCGACCCCGCCGACATTCAACCGCGTTCCGCTCGGTTCACCCCAACAACCAGTGGCGTTCGCCAGCAACCCGGACGGCTCCGTCACGCTGTTCATCACTTCGGGTGGGGCGCTGGTGAACACCGGCACGCGGTTGACGCCGTTCCCCGGTTATCGCGGAGCAATCCGAGTCGCCAGTGGCGACTTCAACGCCGATGGCGTGAGCGATTACGTCTTCACGACCGGAGCTGGGCCGCAAGCAGTCGTGAAAATCATGGATGGACGAACCGGCGGGACGCTGGTGGACCAGACAGCGATCTATCCCGGCTTCCGCGGCGGGTTGTTCGTCGCAGCGGCCGACATCGACCGCGATGGAATCTCCGACCTGGTTGTTTCCGCCGATGCGGGAGCTGGTCCGCACATCCAGACGTTCCGGGTGAGCGGAGGGGGATTGTCGCTGATGTCGAGCTTCTTCGCGTTCGACAATCCGGCCTATCGCGGAGGTGCTCGCGTGGCCGCCGGCGACCTGAACCGCGATGGCTTCGCTGATGTCGTGGTGACGACCGGCGGACTGGCGGAAGGACGAGTGGCGATGTATTCCGGTGCTGATCTGCGCGCTGGTATCCCAACCCGACTGTTCCCCGACTTCCACGCCTTCGCTGGTTTTGGAGGAGGACTTTACGCGTCCGTGGGCGACATGAACGGCGATGGATTCGGAGAACTGGCCGTGACACCCGATCGCGGAGGTCCGGCTCACGTGAAAGTCTGGTCGGGTCTCACCCTGACCGCGAACCCCGGCACGCCAACCAACCTGCTTCCTCTAACTGCGAGTTTCTACGGCCTTCCGCCGACCGATGTGAGTGGCGGCCGGCTGGCGATGCGCGACATGGACGGAGACGGCCGATCGGACCTGGTCGTTGCCAGCGGCAACCGACAGAACGGCATCGCCCGCGGATTCAACTTCGAGCAAATGGTCTTCGCGTCTGGCGGAGTGCCGATCTACACTCCGCTCGACAGCCGAACCACCTTCGACGGCATCTATGTCGGTCTGAGCCTCTCTCTAACGGAGAGCGGTGAGGCATCGACAACCGAAACACCCGCGCTTCTCGATAGCGAGCTTCCAGGCGATGCGACGTATACAGTGACGGCCGATCCGGTCACTCACAAATGCACCTGCGCGGGATGTTTGGCGCTGGCGCAGTTGGTGAAGAGCACCGAAGAATAGGCGACTCGCCAGTTGAATGGAGGACAGGCTTCCAGCCTGTCTGTCTTTTCCG
>JAKEEV010000109.1 GCA_022616395.1 Planctomycetia bacterium
CGCGCGCACGCCAGGAATCTCTTTGGCTTTCGCCAGCGGAAGCACGGTCGCGTTCACCACATGATCGAAAACAACGCGCCGGTTCACGCGGTTCTCGATCTGCCGAAGTTCTTCCGGTGTCACCGGCTTGTCGTGGCTGAAGTCGAAGCGCGTTTTCTGCTCGTCCACTAGCGAACCCTTCTGTTCGACATGATGGCCGAGAACCTCGCGCAGCGCGAGGTTCAGGAGGTGAGTCGCGGTGTGATTCCGCATGATGTTGACGCGCCGGATGGTCGTCTGAAGCACTTCGACGGTATCCCCGATAGCGATTTCGCCCTCGTCGAGCGTTCCGACATGCAGAACCGCTTCTCCGAGCTTCTGCGTATCTTCCACCTCGAACTCGGCACCCCCTCTCTTGCGGTCGGGGTTCGCCAAGCGAATGGTGCCGGTATCGCCGACCTGACCGCCCTGTTCGCCGTAGAAGCAAGTGCGGTCGAGCAACAGCGCGGCACTCTCTCCCGCCTTCAGCTTTCCCGAAGTGACAACCGTGTTGTCCTTCACCCAGCCGATTACCTTCGCGGTAATCGGCTCCGGGTGGAACTTCGGTGAATCATCGGTCGCGGGTAACGTCCCCTGCACTGCCGCGACCGCGAACTTCTTTCCGCCTTCGCGAGCCTTGTCCTTCGCCGATTCCATCGCGCCATTAAAGCCCTCCATGTCCACCGTGAAGCCGTTCTCCGCGGCCATCTGCTGCGTGATGTCGATGAGGAAGCCGTGCGTATCGTGCAACTCGAACGCCTCCTTGCCATCGAAGACGGTGTGGCCGGCTTTCCTCATCCGATCAGCGATGTCTTCAAATCGCTTGATCCCGCGCCGAAGCGTCTTCAAAAAACCTTCTTCCTCGTCTCGAATCTGGTCGATGACGTAGTGTGGGTTCTTCTTCAACTCCGGGAAGGCGCTTCCGAGCTGTTCGACCACCGTGGGCACGAGCTGATACAGGAACGGCTCGTTCGTGCCGAGCACCTGGTAGCCGTAGCGTTCAGCTCGACGAAGAATGCGTCGAAGAACGTAGTCGCGGCCGACGTTGCCGATGGTGGCTCCATCCGTGAGCGCGAACGTCAGCGTGCGGATATGGTCGGCGATCACGCGATAAGCCGTGTCGCGCAAGTCTTCGAGCTTCCCGCCATACGGAACATTGCAGCCCGTCACCTTCTGAATGGCCTGGAAGAGCAGCGAAAACACATCCGTGTCGTAGTTGCTGCTCTTCCCCTGAAGCACCGAACAGATTCGCTCGAAGCCCATGCCAGTGTCAACGTGCTTCGCGGGGAGCGGAGTAAGGCTCTGGTCTTCGTTGCAGTTAAACTGGATGAAAACTAGGTTCCAGATTTCGATGACCTTGTCCGTACCGGCGTTTACCAACTTCCCGCCGCTCTTATCCGGCGTGCGGTCGATATGCACCTCGGTACATGGCCCGCAGGGACCGGTGTTCCCCATCTCCCAGAAGTTGTCCTTCTTGTTCCCCAGATGAATTCGACTCTCCGGCACACCGACAGCGCGCCAGTACCCCGCCGCCTCTTCGTCCTTCTCGATCTTGTTGGCGGGGTCGCCCTCGAAGACCGTGACGTGTAAGCGCGACGGGTCAAGTCCCCACCATTCCTTGCTCGTGAGTAACTCCCAGGCCCAGGCGATGGCTTCCTTCTTGAAGTAATCGCCAAAGCTCCAGTTGCCGAGCATCTCGAAGAACGTGTGGTGGTAAGTGTCGCGCCCCACGTCATCAAGGTCGTTGTGCTTGCCGCCAGCGCGGATGCACTTCTGCGTGTTGGCGACGCGCTTGTGCTTGGGCGTTTCGGTGCCGAGGAAGTACGGCTTGAACTGGTTCATGCCGGCGTTGGCGAAGAGCAGCGTCGGGTCGTCGTGAGGCACCACAGGTGACGATGGGATATTCGTGTGTCCGTACTTCTTGCAAAAGAAGTCGAGGAACTGCTGGCGAATTTCGGTCGATGAAGGCATGAGAGACTCGCACGTTGTCGTCAAGAGTGCAGTCCTCACGCGGAGCGTGAGGACTCCAGAGTAGTCATCACGCTCCGCGTGATGCCGTCGCGAAGCGACGGGTTTCTTTCACTCGCTGCGCTTACCACCTCACGCGGAGCGTGAGGACTACTATCAAGGACACGAAAACGCGAAGAAAGTTCAAGGGGCTGTCAACGAAAGCGAAGGTATCCAATGGAGCAGCCCACCAGAGGCAAAACTCGCGTTTTCCCGCACTGGGAGTTTGACGCGTGGCCGTGGTATGGCTAGTTTGTGCGAGTGTTCATCTCCCTCCGTGAGAACCCAACATGGCCCGCGACCGTTCAGACCAACCCTTTGATTTTGACAATGCTCGCGATGACGATGATCCACCGCCGCGCCGAGGGGGTCGTCGGCGCGACCGCGATGACGATTATGACGACTATGAGGACGATTACGAAGATCGCCCGCGTGGATCGCCACCGCCCAACTATCTGGCTCAGTCGATCCTGGTTACCCTCTGCTGTTGCTTGATCGGCGGTGTCGTTGCCATCATCCACGCCGCACAGGTGAACTCGAAGTGGCAGCAGGGGGATTACGCTGGTGCTCGCAAGGCGTCCGAAACTGCCAAGATGTGGTGCTGGCTATCCTTCGGGATCGGGATCGTGACCAACGCCATCGCCATTGTCGTTCAGATGATGATGGCTCAACAGGGTGGTGGATTCAAGTGACCGAGCATCAACGGGCTGCGGCAGTGGGAACTCGACGAGCAGTGCGAGCGCTGCTCGTCGTCTTCGCTCTGGCTGCGCTGAGCGTTGTGTTCTATCTGATCGCGGTCACGCCTCCGACACCCGATAGCTTCTATCCCAAGTGCATGTTCCACCAATCGACCGGCTTGCACTGCCCTGGCTGTGGGATGGGCCGAGCGACACACTTTTTGCTCAACGGCCAACCGCTCACTGCGATCCAGTACAACGCGTTCGTCATCGTGGTGCCCCCAGTGCTCGCGGTCGCGGGACTTCGTTTGCTGTTGGGCTGGGCGCTGGGTCTGCCCGCGAAGCGCAAGCGCCCCGTGAGGGCGTTCTGGATCTGGCTTCTCTTCGCCGGACTTGTCCTGTTTGCAATCGCGCGGAACCTGCCCTTCGAGCCGTTCAGCCGACTCGCGCCCCAGGAGTTGCCTGTCACGAGCGCGAATGAGCCGCGATGACCATTGCGAAGACATCGCGCAACGGAATGTTCTGCTCGCGTGCCACGCGGGCGCAGTCTTCGTACTCCGGTGTGAACACCTCAAAGCCATCCGCGCGCCAACCTCGCTTGGCCTTCACCGGTCCCCACGGAGTGGAAACTGTAACCGCTTCGCGCTGAAGTTTTGTTCGCGTCGCGCTTGTGCGCCGCACGCCGAAGGTGCCCGTTTCGCGGAAGAGAATCGCTTCGAGTTCACGCGACTTCTCTGGCTGGCAAATCACACTCAGAAGCACACCGGGCCGGTTCTTCTTCATTTGAATCGGCACCGTGAAGACATCGAACGCACCGGCCGCGAACAATCTCTCCACGCAGAAGCCGATCACCTCCGCCGGAACATCGTCGAGGTTCGTTTCAAGGATCGCGATCGTGTCGGTTTCTGTGTCACCAGCCGGCTCACGCCGGCCGTTCGCCAGACCCACCATGATTCGCAGAATGTTCGGCTGTTCGAGGAAGTCTTTGGTACCAGCTCCGTGGCCGATGCGTTCGATGGTCATTTCGGGTGTCGCAACGTATTCACGCGCGACTGTCGTGAGGATCGCGGCTCCGGTGGGAGTTGTGAGTTCCGTCTTGATGATCGAAGGGGCAAGCGGGACTCCTTTGAGTAACTCCGCGGTGCCGGGAGTGGGAACCGGCATGACTCCATGCGCGCACTTCACTGTCCCGCTGCCGGTGGGGACTGGCGAGCTGGTGAACATCTCCACGCCGAGTAAATCCAGCCCCACCGCGGCTCCCACAATGTCCGCGATGCTGTCGAGCGCTCCGACTTCGTGGAAGTGAACACGTTCGAGCGGCATTCCGTGAACGGTAGACTCCGCGACCGCAACCTTGCGAAAGATCGTCAGCGCCAGTTCACGCTGCTTCGCGGTGAGCGTGCCGCGCGCGAGAATCGCTTCGACATCCGCCAGGAAGCGGTAATCTTCCTGGTCGGCGGCTTCCACGTTGGCCTTCGTCGCGGCAAACCCACAACGCTTCACCTTCTCCACTTCCAGCTTGATCGGCAGACCAAGCGAATCGAGAACTGCTCGGATCGCCTCGACCGGCACGCCCGCATCGATCACGGCCCCAAGCACCATGTCCCCGCTAATCCCGCTGAAGCAATCGAAATGTGCAATGCGCACGGCAAGTCCTCTTCAAAGTAACCAAAGTAGCCCGCCGCAAAGCGGCGGATTCTGTTATGGACCGCGGGCCTCTGGCCCGCTGCGGGCCGGGACGGCCGCGGTCCATAAAGAGGAGTGGCGGGCGACTTTGAAAGTCTACTGGCCGAAGTGCCAAGTGCGTGGCATAAACATGTATCACTCGACTCGCGGAGACACCCGTGTCTGCTTCACGTCCATTGCTCACTCGACTTGCCGCGCTTGCCAACCCCGATGGCGGCTGGGGCTATTCCGCCGGCTCGATCACGCATCCGGAACCGACTTCGCTTGCGCTTTTGGCACTCGCCACCGACCGAGACACCTTCGCGACGCAGCTCGCCGCCGGCCTCGCGGCCCTGGAACTGCACCGTCAATCGGATGGCGGGTATCGACTGGCGGGGAGCCGACCCGAAGCCGGCTGGCCGAGCGCAATCGCGCTTTTCGCGCGGCTGGCGCTTGGCGCTCCGGTCGATTCCGTGAAGCCGACCCTTGAACGCCTACTGAGCGCGGAAAGTCGCTCGATCACCAAAGGCCCGGAAACCTCCGACATGGAGAATGACATCGACCTGTCACTGGTCGGCTGGCCGTGGGCCGCGGCGAACTTCGGCTGGGTGGAACCGACCTCGTGGGCGTGTCTGGCTCTGCGAGCCGCGGGGCTGGGAAACCATCCGCGTGTTCAGCAAGGGTTGAAGTTACTCCTCGACCGCGCGTTCGATAGCGGAGGAGCGAATTACGGCAATCGCGTGGTGCTGGGAACTTCCACCGAACCGATCCCCGGCCCGACCGCGATCCTCCTGCTCGCGGTGCAAGGCGCGCTCGATCATCCTCGCGTCGATGCCGCGGTCGGGTATCTTCGCGTGCATGCGGCGAAGGCGACCGATCTGGAACACCTCGCCTGGGCGCGAATCGCTCTGGGCGTTCATGACAGCGACAGCGCCACACGCGAACTGCTCCCCGAACTCGACCGCAAGATTCTTGACTCAGCGAACGACCCCGCGACTACAACCCATCGCCTGGCGCTCGCGGCTCTTGCAGTGGCGGAGAGCAACCCATTCAAACTTCAAAAGAACCTAACCCCCCAACCCCCTTCCCCACCGGGGAAGGGGGAGTTAGCCCCTC
>JAKEEV010000857.1 GCA_022616395.1 Planctomycetia bacterium
GCGCAGGTCGGCCAGTTTCCTCCACATCTTTCCCTTCGCGGACCAGTGGCTCTTCTTGCCGTAGCGCTGTTCGTTGCCCTCGGAGAAAAGTCCATCCGACTTGCGCCGAAGCTTGAAGTACACCTCTGAAAGCCCAGCCTTGGCGCGCTGAAGCGCGGCCTCATACGGCCGGTCGTGCTCTTCGAGCCAGTCGGCGTAGGCTCCGTGGGCTGTCAGATCCTTCGGGTTCTTCTTGATGGCAAGTTGGAACCCGCGTTCGTCGCTGGTCATGGGTGCTCCTGAGTCGAACCGCCGGCGTAAGCCGGCTGGGTTGGTTGCGTTAACCCAGCCGGCTTACGCCGGCGGTTCGACAAGTCACACTTCAGCCCGGCGTGAGCGCCTTCTCGATGAACGCACGCACTTCGGTCATCGGAATGCGATCCTGTTTGAGCGTGTCGCGGGCGCGGACGGTGACGGTGCCGTCCTTCATCGTGTCTCCGTCGATGGTGATGCAGAACGGCGTGCCGGCTTCGTCCTGACGCCGATACCGTCGGCCGATCGCGCCGCTCTGATCGTACACGACGTTGAAGTGCGGCTTCAGCGCGCGGTAGAGTTCCTTCGCGCGGTCGTCCATGCCGTCCTTGTTCACCAGCGGGAAGATCGCGGCCTTGATCGGAGCCAGTCGCGGGTGAAACCGCATGACTGTGCGCGTTTCGGGATTCCCCTTCGCATCGGGCGCGGTGTCCTCGCAGTACGCTTCGCACAACACGGCGAGCGTGAAGCGATCCGCACCAGCCGATGGCTCAATCACGTGCGGCACGAACTGGAACTTCGCCTTCTCTTCTTTCTCCAGCTTCTTTTTCTCCTCTTCGCGTTTCGCCTTGTCGTTGGCGAACGGCGCGAGGCGCTCTTGCAGGAGGTTGTTCCATCCTTCCTCGTCGAAGTAACTGAGGTCTTTCCCGCTGTGCTTCGCGTGCTGAGTGAGATCGTAATCCCCGCGGTGGGCGACGCCTTCCAGCTCCTGCGGCTCATCCGAGAACGGGAACATGTACTCGATGTCGGTGGTGCCCTTTGAGTAGAACGCGAGTTCTTCCTTCCCCTGCTCGCGAGGTACGAGGTTTTCGCTGCTGAGGCCAAGCGTGGTGTACCACTTCTTCCGCAGGTCGCGCCAGTATTCGTACCACTTCATCGACTCGTTTGGATGGCAGAAGAACTCGATTTCCATCTGCTCGAACTCACGCGAACGGAAGGTATAGTTTCTCGGCGTCACTTCATTTCGGAACGCTTTCCCCACTTGTGCGATTCCGAACGGTAGTTTCAACCGCGACGAGTCGAGTACGTTCTTGTAGTTGGCGAAGATGCCTTGCGCCGTTTCTGGGCGCAGGTACACTTTCGTGTCTTCCGTTTGCTCAAGTCCCGCGTGCGATTCGAACATCAGCGATACCTGTTTGGCTTCGCCGAGCGGCGCGCCGCAAGCCGGGCAGGGGTCTTGCAGTCCGGTTTGGTGAAGTTGTTCGGTCGCGATGTACTGTGTGAATTCTTGGAGTGTCGGCGGCGCGTCGGGTTGCCCGTTGACCCGCGTTGCCAACCACGACAGCGTGACTTCGGGGTTGCGAACCAGCGCCAGATTCGGTGCCAGCCGCTGCCCTTTGCCCTTCGCCCACTTCATTAACCGCGGAGTGTCATAGGTACCGGTAATGGGCGTGAACTCCTGAATGAGCGAGTTCATCCACTCGCATTCCGCGAGAATGGCCCACAGGTGATCGGCGCGTGTGAACTTGCCACATTTCGAGCACTTCCGCGTCGGATCCGTGAACGCGCCCACGTGCCCGCTGGCGACCCACACTTTCGGGTTCATGATGATGGAGCAGTCGAGGCCGACCATGCGGATTTCCTGGCCGTCGGGGCCGGGCGGCGGGTTGCGGACCATGTCCTGCCACCACGCCTCCTTGATGTTCCGCTTCAGTTCCACACCGAGCGGCCCGTAGTCCCAGAACCCGTTGATCCCGCCATAGATTTCCGAGGACTGGTAGATGAACCCCATGTCCTTGCAGAACTTGGCGAACTTCGCCATGTCGATCTTCTTCGCCATGTGAAATACCCTCAGGTGCAAAGTCCTTGGTCTGGACCCCGCGAATAGAGTGACGCTGCGCGGGCAGTCGCGGTTCACTCCGAACCATCGCCGCGCAGCGTGGACATGATACGGAGTCGGCGTCTTTGGCGAACCGCGAGGGTAACCGAGCGGGTGTCTTGAGAAACACCCGCTCGGTTACCAGTAGTATCAAGTTGGGACAGGGGAGAGGGCATGGTGTTTTCAGCCCACCTCAGCCAACTTCCTGCGGTTGGACGAGGTCAGAGGCCAGGACTCCACAGAAAC
>JAKEEV010000858.1 GCA_022616395.1 Planctomycetia bacterium
AGCGGAAGGTCGTTCGGGTCGTCTCCGAATGGGTCTTCGATCTCAACACCGGCTTCCTCGATTCCGAGTAGACCGAAGGCAATCGCCGCGACTGCTGGAATCGCTACCCAGCCCAGATCACCGATCAGGATGAACGGCAGCGTCACCAAGTACACCATCAGCAATTGCTTGATGTGAACGGCATACGCAAAAGGAATCGGCGTCCGCAGAATTCGCTCGCAGCCGCCCTGGCAATCGAGAAACGTCCGCACATGCCCCTCGATCATCTGAGCCGTGATGCTGTCGAACTTCCCGGCGGCCATCTGGTCGCGAATCCACTTCGTCATGTAGTACGCCAGCACCGATGGCGGATTCCCGGTACTCGATGCGTGCTGGAACACCGCGGGCGGAACCAGCGCGCGGATTTCTTCCAGATCCTTGTTGTTCCGAAGGTGTTGCTTGAGAGCCAGCGGATAGGCGGTCACCAGCGCGGCGAGTTCCGTGACGTCACCGGTGAATGCCGCGGCTTCGCGCAAGAGGTTCCGCGACGCGTTCACAATCCCGCCCCAGAGTTTGCGGCCTTCCCAGTAGCGGTCATAAGAGCAGTTGTTGCGGAACACAATGAGCAGACCAAGAGCAACACCAATCAGCGTGTGCCCGAGCGGTTTGAATGGCTTGAAGATGGGTTCAGCACCAGGGACAAACTCGCGCACCAAGAGAATCACCACCGTCAGCAGGACGAGTATCCCGATGCGTCCCGCGACGCGCGGAATAATCGTCCCCTGGTACGAACCGCTAATCCGAAGCCAGCTCTTGGGGTCGTAAGAGATCATGTGCAACAACTCTCGGAGGAAGGATAGGGACGAGTTGATCGGCGCAGGAACTGTCCTGGTTCACAATCGGGTTGTGGGTCTGTTGTAGTAGGTGCCGCGAGCCGAGCGGCACTGTTTTCAGAGTAGTCATCACGCTCCGCGTGATGCCACCGCGAAGCGGCGGGGTTTCTGATTGCAAAGAAAGACACATCACGCTCCGCGTGATGACTACTCTGAAGACGAAGAGAAATACACATCACGCGGAGCGTGATGACTACTCTGAAGACCACCTCGGCTCGGCGGGCCGACCAAAGCAGAACTCCAACTACTTCTGGCGCAGCTTGTCGAGTTCTTGGCCCGGTCGCGGGTCGTTGGGGTCGATCTTTCTGGCGTTCTCGAAGGAAACTTCAGCGCCGGGCTTGTCGCCGGTCGATGCGAGAACCTGCCCGAGTGTCAAATGCAGTTCAAAGTCGTCGGGGGAGATGGTTAATCCCTTGCGGAGCGGTTCCAGAGCCGCTTTTGGATCATCAAGGTATTTCAAAGCCAGCCCCCAAATCCAATACGCCCCCGCGTGATCGGGCTTCAACTCGGTGGCGCGTTTCGTAGCCCCGATAACTTCCTCAAGCGACTCTTTGGCTCCCGCGAAGCCGGGAGTCCTGGCCCATTGCATCTCGACTTTGCTATAGAGGATCAACGCCAGGAGGTACTGCCGCTGAGCGTCGTTCGGGTCAAGTTTCACGGCCTGACGAACCCACCTCAGAGCCTCGTCGTGATTCCCCACACGCAGAGAGTTCAGGGCAGCTCCCGTGAGAACCTTCGGAGTTTGTTCCTTCGCGAGCAACTCGCGATACTCCCGGAGAGCTTCGGCATATTGCCCCTGACGTTCAAACATCTCGATTCGGCGCTCACGACCGGCCTTGCCCACGTGAAGATCGTGGATGCGGTCGAGCAGCGGATCGGGCCACCCTTCCGCGCGCGTGTTGTTCGACTCATCCTGGAACCTCAGCGCTGACTGCTCGTCCCCGCGAGTGCGAGCAAGGACGGCGAGCAGTGCCGTTGCCTGTTTCCGGGCGTGGACATTCTCGCGCACCGACATGAGCAACTTGGTTGCTGTCGGCTCGTCTCCGCGCGCCATCGCGACCTGAGCCAGTCCAAGCACCGCGCGCGGGTGGCCGGGGTCCGGACCGAGTTCCTGACGAAAGAGTTGCTCGGCGGAATCAATCTCCTGGCGTTCCAGAAGCACTTCCGCCAGCGCGAAGCGAGCCGCGCTGACATATCTGGGATTACCGTTTGTGTCGATTGCTTGCCGGAGGTATTTGGGAGCGTTATCGGGATCGCGTTTGCGTGCGATCAGCGAGCGAGCATACGGCCAGCGCGGGTCACTCGGGTTCAGCCGCGCGGCTTCAACGAGACACGTCTCGGCTTCGCGTTCAAAGTCGTGGACAAGCAGAACAAGTGCGTAAGCGCCCCAGTCGTCCGCCGAACGCGGAGACGCCAGCACTTTCGCCCGAGCCTTCTCGATGGCCTGCTTCACCTCTTCATCCGCGATAGCCGGAGGAAGAGGAGGGTCGGGAGGTCGATCCGAGTTGCGAATCCACCACCAGGCGCCGATTCCACCCAGCACGAGAACCGCGACCGAAACCAGAATCCAGACTCGCCTCCGAGATCGCGGATTGACGGTTGTGGGCGGTGTCACCACCGGAAGCGGAGAGTCTGGATTCTGTTCGGGTGATGGGTTCGGTTGACTCGGGGGAAGATTCGCTTTCACGATGACTTGCCCTCCCCACGTTTGAGTGTCAGGACTCGGTTGGTTGCTCCACCGGGAAAAGTTTCCTTACGCGGACCATCAAGACCAATCCAGGTCACCTGAACCCACTCGATGGA
This sequence comes from Planctomycetia bacterium, assembly GCA_022616395.1. Classification (GTDB taxonomy): domain Bacteria; phylum Planctomycetota; class Planctomycetia; order Gemmatales; family Gemmataceae; genus Gemmata. Next base: position 2,676 of record JAKEEV010000858.1, read on the forward strand.
GTCGGCCGTGCCCAGCCCAAAGTGCAGAATTTGTGGCCCGCTACACAGATAGCTATCCGCCGGGTTCACCAGTCGCACAAACTCTTTTCCACCAGCGCGCACGCGGACCTCGGCTCCGTATGCCTCGCGATTCAACTTTGGATCGAGCGCGCGAATCGCGATCCAGTGCCCGCGATTGGGAGCGACATTCTTGTAGAGCCTCGCGCGGGTGCCGATGGCGGTCACAAGGAGATCGACTCCTCCGTCGCGGTCGAAATCCGCGGCGATCAATCCGCGCGCCACGTTCCACAAATCACAGAACGCCTTGTTCGCGGGTGAAATGTCCCGGAACTTGCCCGTTCCATCGTTGGCGAAGAGCTGGTTCTTCTCCGCGTAAGGTTCCCAGAACCCAAGACCGGTATCGCTTCCCGGTCCCCCGCGCAGCACGCGGCCATTGACCTGAGCAATGTCGAGAGCACCATCGTTATTGAAGTCGGCCATGAGAGTGCCAAACCCTGTTCCGCGCCACTTCGTCCCAGTTAAGCCGGCATCGACTGTCTTGTCTCGAAACTGCCCGCGCGGCCCTTGCCTCCAGAGCGTGTGGAACTGATCTCCGAGATGCGTCACGTACAGATCGACGAGACCATCGTTGTTGACATCACCGACGGCTACACCCATCCCCGCATACGCCTTGCCCATCGCGCTATAGGCCACTCCGCGCGAAACGGCTTCGTCGGCGAAGGCATCGTCTTTCTTCTGGTTAATCCAGAGCCGGTTCGGTTCGCCATCGTTGGCAATGAAAATGTCCGGCCAGCCATCTCCATTGAAGTCGGCGGGAGTGACTCCAAGCCCCGGCCCGACCAAGCGCCCGATGCCGGATGCAAAGCTCACGTCTTCAAACGCGACACTCGGCGGTTTCCCCGGAGCGGATTGCGGCCCGCGATTGCGGTAGAGCTTGCTCTTGGTTCCGGGGAACTTGCTCGGCCCACAGTAGTCGAGTTCGCCAGTCGTGAATCGGCATTCTCGATTCGGGTCGTAGTCCAGGTAGTTGACGACAACCAGATCGAGCCAGCCATCGAGGTTGTAATCGAGGAAGGCCGCGGATGTGCCCCACGACAAGTTCACCAGACCGGATTCCGCTGTAATGTCCGCGAACTTCCCTCCTCCGAGGTTGAGGAAGAGCTTGATGCCGCTGAACTGAGTCAGGAGGACATCGGGTTTGCCGTCGTTGTTCACATCGCCGACCGCGACTCCGTGATTGTGGCCGCTCACATCCAGCCCCGAGCCAGCGGTCACATCCTGAAACTTTCCGGGCGCGGTTTGCCGGTAGAGGCGGTTGACGGACTTTGAGTTCGGTCCTCCGAATTGCAGAAGATACACATCAAGTAAGTCATCGCCATTGAAGTCGAAGGCCGCTGCACCCGAACCCATCGGCTGAGGAGTGTAGTAGTTCCCCGTCGGTCCCGCGTCGTGAAGGAAGTCAATCCCCCACGCATCCGTTACGTCTTCAAACCAGTTTGGGCCATCCGTGACGGGTTCGGGAGTTGGTTCGGTCGTTGACTTTGAAGACGAACACCCGATGAAACCCGTGACAAGCCCCGTCACTGCGATGAGGGTCACGCTGACGACAATCTGGTGCCGGTGGGAGGCTCGTTGTGGCATTGCAAGAGAGTTCGCGGGGAAGCGAGGATGTGGTTCTCACCCGACCTGCCGAACCACGGAGCAATCCTACCGGGCGAGCCAGGAGAATGTCTGGGAAAAAATCAAAAGCTCCGTCGCGGAGTTTGTTCGCGATTCGTCCATTCCGGGAGTGGGCCGTGTCTGAGTTTGCTCTTTTGTGGCTGGCCTCTGTGAGGCCGGTCTTGTTTGTAGCCGGCCTCACAGAGGCCGGTCCGGGGTCTCAGACCCCGGCTACAACCAAACCCAGACACTACTGGGGAATGTGGTTACTATCGCCGGGTGGGTTTCACCTTTTCGTAGATGAGCCGGACGAACTGTTCGAGGAACTCCAGGTATTCGGTGCCCGCGATCTCCTTCACCTGACAGACGAGTTGGCGTCGGCGTTCGATGAGATCCACGCAGTTTTCGACTCCGAGTTTTTCCATCGCGCCGCCAGGAGTCTGCATCTCGAGCAGTTCCTGCACCTCGTCGGGGCGCAGTGTGGCGGCTCGGTCGCGGTTGCGTTCGAGCCAGGCAACGAGTCCTGGCAGCGTGGAGCGCTCGTAGAGGAGTTCCAGCAACTCCTCATCGGCTGGCGGCTTGCCGTGCATGCGCGGCAAAAGCCGGTCGAGTGGCATTGTGCGCAACTCGCTAACCGTTAACCCCAGCGCATTGGCGCACTGGCTAACTGTCGCGTTTCGCAGCCGCCGCTTCGGGCCACCCTGAAGGATTTGTCGTGCCGTATGCCGGTTGATGTCGGCGATCCGCGCGAAATCTTCTTGGTTCCAGCCTCTTTCTTCCACCAGTCGAGCGATCTTATTGGCCAGTTCCGCACCGGTCCCCGGCGATGCCCCATTCATCCGTGCTACCCCGTTGGCGATGATCTCCCAACGCAATCCTAATGCGGGCTTCCGCCGGTGGAAGGCGAGAGTGGAAATCCCGACGAAAAAAACTGCCCTCCGGGATATTTCTGGCAAACATCCGGAGGGGTAAGCACCGGACTGAACAGTTTTTGTGCGCCTGGACTGCACACTCGCCCGAAACTCACTGATAGGGAGAAGTCCGGGTCAACCCGCTTGTGTGTGGGCGAGGAGGCATCGGGAACGGGATACTACTCGTGTTCCCGCCGGTGGGTCTATCCAGGAGCGATGCGCCTGGAACTGGCATCGATGTCCGAGCGCACGGATTCAAACACGGATCGCCGCAGGGATTGGCGCACGGATTGGCGCAAGGGTTACACTGATTTTTGCTCGCCCAGCGCTCTTTCAGCTTGTCGAGCAGGTTCGGCCGGTCAGCGATGCTTTGCGGACAGCAGGGATTACACGGCTTGACTACGGGTGGCGGACAGGGAGCAGGGTACGGAGTGGGGCACGGAGCCGGACACGCAGCAGGAGCGCAGCCACAATCACGAGACGGGCGACTGAACCGGCCTTTGAGCTTCTCCAATAACTTCGGCTTATCGCAGCCACAGGCCGGAGCCGAACCACAAGGGTTGCACCCAGAGCCGGGGCTGACCACCACCGGAGCGTGGTGCGCGGGCATCGGAGCCGGGTCAGCCCCGGCCATCGCGGCCGATGAAATGATCAGAAACGCGGCGTTCAAGGCGACTCTCCTTGTCAGGGAATACGTTCCGGTTCCTTCCAGAACGAGCATTGCATCGACGGGAATAAGAGGCTTTCGTGAAGACGCGGGCTGAAATCTCTGGAGGCTCCCACCAAGCGGGTGCGATTGCGCCGACCGCGCCGTGCGTGCAGGGCTAATGATTTGGCGAACCGCGAGGGTAACCGAGCGGGTGATTGCTCCACCCGCTCGGTTACCCTCGCGGTTCGCCAAAAACCAAACGCACCCTGTTGCCCTTGTCGGGAGAGTGGACATACGTTCTAAATGAGAGCAGCCCTTACTCACCCCGCGAGGATCGCTCGTGTCGCGTGCGGAAAAGCTCTGGCACTTACTCCCCTCCGACCCCACGGCTACCAATCGGCTTGCATCCGCTGCACGGGTGCCGTTGGTTGTGGCTCAACTGCTTGTCAATCGCGAGATCACCGACCCAGGCGAAGCCAGACGCTTTCTTGATGCTCCCCTCGCGGGCTTGCATCCACCGCAAGCGCTCCCCGGCATCCCTGACGCGGCCGAGCGCATTCTCTCGGCGATTAACGCGAAGCGCCGAATCTGCATCTACGGCGACTACGACGTGGACGGCGTGACCGGCACGGCCATACTTCTTCGCGTGCTCGGCAAACTTGGCGCGGAGGTGCAATCTTTTGTCCCGATGCGCCTTGAGGAAGGCTATGGGCTAAATACCGAGAGGCTCCAGGATCTGGCGCGTGGGGGCGTGTCTCTGGTGGTGAGCGTCGATTGCGGAATCGCCAGCCTCGCGGAAGCGGAAGCCGCGCGCGAAATCGGTCTGGAACTCATTATCACCGATCATCACGAGATGAAAACCGGGCTGGACGGGCCGCTTCTTCCGCAAGCCGCTGTCGTGGTTCATCCGCGATTGTCTAGCCCGAAGCCGTATCCGTTTGGCGAACTCTCCGGAGCGGGGGTCGCGTTCAAGTTAGCCTGGGGGATTGCTCAGCGCGCAAGCGGATCGGAGAAGGTGACTCCAGAACTGAGGGACGTGTTACTCGACGCGGTTGGATTGGCCGCGCTGGGGTTGGTCGCGGATGTTGTTCCTCTGCGCGACGAGAATCGCATTTTCGTTCGGCATGGGCTGGAACGCATCCGCACGCATCCTTCCGTCGGACTCAAAGCGCTTCTGGCCGCGAGTGGCGTAAAGCCCGAACAGACGATCACCGCGGAGGATGTGGGTTTCAAGCTGGCTCCGCGCTTGAATGCCGCGGGGAGACTCGGCTGCGCCACGAACGCGGTTGATTTGCTGACGACAACCTCTGTCAGCCGCGCCAGCACGCTTGCTCAGGTGTTGGAGAAGCATAACCAGGATCGGCAGTCGCTCGAACGCAAAATCACCGCTCAGGCAAAGGAGATTATCAACCGCGACTTCCCGAAAGACCCGGCCATTGTCGTGGGCGCGCCGGAGTGGCATCCCGGAGTGGTGGGCATTGTCGCCAGCCGACTTGTCGATCATTACGGCAAGCCGGCGCTTGTAATTGCGATGGCTCAGGGCGAAGGAATCGCCACTGGTTCCGGGCGAAGCATTTCCGGTCTTCCTCTGCACAGTGCGCTTGTGGCGTGTGACGCGCTGCTGGAAGGTCACGGCGGGCACGCGGCCGCGGCTGGCTTCAAGGTGCGCCCGGAACGAATCCCGGCGTTTCGCGATCGCTTCAACGCTTACGTTGCCAGTCACTTCCCCGGCGGAACGCCCGCTCCACAACTGACACTGGATACCGAAGTTCCTCTCTCCGCGCTGACATTCGGGCTACTCAAGGATCTCGACAAACTGGAACCTTACGGGGCGGGGAATCCGAAGCCGAAGTTTCTGGCGAC
>JAKEEV010000859.1 GCA_022616395.1 Planctomycetia bacterium
GCACGCCAGGAGGGCCGCCCGGCATTGGCGGACCACCAGCAGGGCCACCGATTCCGGGTGGACCATCTGGTGGTGGGCCATCCATCGGCGGAGGGCCACCCATTCCGGGGACGAACGAGGCTGGCTGGTAGAACGACCCGATGTCGGCATCCGGGTCGGTCGCCACACAGATCATCGTGGGGCCGAGAGCGGCATTGTGGATCTCGTACCGCCCATCGGCATCGATTTTGGCCACGATTGGTGGAGCTGACTTCCCCGTTGCCTTATCGATGCCGCTCTGTCCGTAAAAGATCACGTAGCCGTAGGGGACCGGCTTGCCTTTGTAGGTCACTTTGCCGGTAACCTTGTACTGGCTCACCTCGGCGGCTTCCGCCGGCTGGTACTCTTCCGCCTTCGGTGAACACGCCGAGAGCAGCGAGAGCAGCGGCGCGAAGACGACCGCGACGGCAACCCGATGGGGGGTCAAGAGAACATTCATAGCGAAGAATCCTCGTGGTGATGGGGACAGGAGAAGCCAGCGGCTTACCAGTCCCCGAGGACTTCGCCACCTGTCGGAGTCACCGCGCCGGCCCAGGTTGCGGCGTTGACGCTCGGAGAGACGCCCTTCACGCTCCCGTCCGCGAGCAGCGTCATGCAAACGCCAGAGATTGCTTGTGGCCGGGAACCATCGCACGAGTAGTAGTTTCGCGGGCTTTCTGGAACACCCGAACCGGAGAACGTCGGGCCGTAGGAGTAGGCGTAGGAGTAGTTGTAGGTCCGCGTCGTGATGCCGCGGCTCGTGTAGTACGTGCCCGTGTAGTTGTAGGTGATGTTGTAGCTGTAGCTGTACTCACCGTACTCGTACCCCGACCAGTAACCGATCCGGTAGCCGTTGCTGTAACAGTAGCCGTATCCTTCAGCGGCCAGAACCGTGTTGCTCGTGCCGTCGGAGATGTTCTGGACCGGGAGATCCTTGGCGAGTGTCGTGTTGTTGAGGACGTAGCTGCTGTAGTAAGCGATTCCCCCAGTATTGGAAGGATCGTGCGGGGCAATAAACACCTTGGGTGCGCCCTTGTTGTAAACCGTCGCGCCGATGTAAGCACTAAAGGTGTTCGGGGCGATCGACACGCGAGTCGCGGCGGCCGAGTATGTGATCGTGTAAGTGTAATTGTACCCGTAGGTCGGGTTGTTGTAGGTGTAGTTGTACGTTGTGCTCGAGGGGGCGCTCCCCCCATAGTAGTAGTTCCGGGTCGTGTAGGCCGACTTGTACAGGTTGTCCTGTTCGACATACGGAAGGATGTGGAAGAACCCGCTCCCATACGTCCCATTGGGGACGTACCCCTGCGAGCCGGTCAGCTTGGGCCGCCAGCCGAAGCCCGGCGGGAGCATGTTGTTCGCGTCGTTGTAGGAGTGGAAGGCCAACCCGATTTGCTTGAGGTTGTTGGTGCTCTGAATCCGCGCCGCGGCGGATCGAACTTTCTGGACGGCGGGCAGGAGCAAACCGATCAGGATGGCGATAATCGCGATCACGACCAGTAGCTCGATCAGCGTGAAAGCCTTTCGACTTTGAACTCGGCGCACCCGTGTCATCGGGCACCCTCCAGACAACCGCAGTGGTGGAGCTGTTAGGCTCCCCGCGAACGGTAGTCTATTGAATGAAGAGAACGAAACCCTAAAAGCGAACAACCGATGAGGTGGACGGGCTGTAACAAATCCGCGAGCCTCGTCCTGTTGAACGCGAATGACTTCTCTTCACGGGATCACCGCTGCCACGGCGATCCCGCTTTTTTCGCGCCAACGTACTGAAGAAATTCGTCGATTCAGGTGGGATTGTCAACACCCTGATTTCATAATTTCGACAGATTTCTGAAAAACTCCGCCTCGACCACAAAACGAACCCTTCCCTCCAAAGCACGAGCAGTGCCAGAGCCGCGCGCGAGTGACTTTTTCCACCCAACTCTTGTTTTTTCAAGCTTTTTTGCGAGTTCACCCTGCCGGATTCGTGTCCCCACATCGGCCCAGTTGCTTTTCCTCAAAGCAGAAAACCCTGGCAATCTGCCCGGACCAAGAGCGTTTTGGGTGGGAATTATGAGCTGAACGCTCCTCTGTTCTCATTAGCCGCGCCCGATCCCCACACAACTGAAACCGAGACTCTCAAGCACCCGCTCCTGTTCGGGCGATGCGAAGAGATTTCGCCCGTCGAAGATAACCGGAGTTTTCAAGCGCCTCTTCATGTCCGCGAAGTTGGGGTTGCGGAACTCCGACCACTCGGTCACCACAACCAGCGCATCCGCTCCATCAAGAGCTTCCAGCGCGCCCGTCGCGTAGAAGATCCGGTCGCCGTAGATGGCCCGGACGTTGGCGAGCGCCTCCGGGTCGAACACCCGAACTTGTGCGTCGTGTGCGAGCAAACTGTCTAGTAGTGACAGAGCGGGTGCTTCTCGAACATCATCGGTACGTGGTTTGAATGCCAGCCCCCAGACGGCGATGGTCTTGCCGGTGAGTTGACCATCGAAGTGCGCGTGAATTTTGGTGAAGAGCACTTCTTTCTGTCCGTCGTTGGTCTCGTCGACGGCTTCGAGTACGCGCATGGCAAGCTGCAACCGCCTCGCAACCGCGATGATCCCCTTCACATCTTTGGGAAAACAGCTACCCCCGTATCCGGGGCCGGGGGCGAGGAACTCGAATCCGATGCGATGATCGTGGCCGATGCCCTTGCGGACCGCGTTGACGTCCGCGCCGACCGCGTCGCAGAGGTTGGCGATTTCGTTGATGAAGCTGATCTTGGTCGCGAGCATCGAGTTGGCCGCGTACTTGGTCATCTCCGCCGATTCGGGCGTCATTTCCAGAAAGGGACGGTCGGGGGCGATGTACGGAGCGTAAAGTTCGCGCAGAACCGAACCAACCGCGGAGTTGCGAACACCGACAACAACTCGGTCCGGCTTCATGAAGTCGTCAATGGCCGCGCCTTCCTTCAGGAACTCCGGGTTGTTCGCAACGTCGAGGTGAGAACAACCGAGTCGGGCGAGCCGGTCGGTAACGACGCGGTTGGTTCCGGGAGGCACGGTGCTCTTGATGACGACGATGCGCTCGCCCGGCTTGCCCGCGGGCACTTCGCGTAACGCGCTGGCGATCCCGTCCACCACGGAGTTCACGTATTTCAGATCGACGTGACCGGTGGGGAGTTCCGGTGTGCCGACCGCGATGAAGATGAGCCGCGCCTTACGCACCGCGGCCGCGAGATCGTTGGTGAACGACAATCGTCCGGCTGTACGGTTCTTCTGAACCAGTTCGAGCAGTCCCGGTTCGTAGATGGGGATGCGATTGTCGTTGAGGATGGCGAGCTTCTTCGGGTCGTTATCCACGCAGACGACGGTGTTCCCCGTATCCGCGAGGCAAGTTCCCGTGACCAGACCAACGTACCCTGTACCAACAACAGCAACATTCACGATGCGGACTCCGTGTCCAGTTCAGTCCTTTGCGTCTGAATTGGTGTGTTACTGGTGTTTGTGCCGGAAGGCACAGAACACACGGCACAAACACCAGACACACCAATTCAGACGCAAAGGTGTGGTAGAGCGAAGGAAAAGCTGTGGGGGTTGTGGTACCGGCCTGCGCGCGGGATTCAAGAGTTGCCGGAGATCAGGAAGTGAAGTCAGTGGCGCGAACTCGCGCCACAAAAAAGTAGGACCGCCCTTCTGGGCCGTCTTCTGAAAGGCAGACGGGCTAGAAAGCCCGTCCTACGACAAGAAGACCAAGCGCTTCTTCGCGTCTCTTCGCCGGACGGCCTCGAAAGGGGGTCCCTTGAAGACAGACAGGCTGGAACCCTGTCCTACGGTCATTGACTCAGCGCTCGGCGTCCGGGTCGAGGAGCTTGCGGAGCAAGTTTCCTGATACTTCCCCTCGCACGCGCACAACTGTCCCGTCGCGGCTCACGGTCGCGCGAGCGAATAACTTCGCGACCGCGGGGGGAACTTCGTCCTCGTTCGTCAGGTCCGCGACCATGAACTTGAGCGCAGCACGCACATCCTGAGCGGCTTTCTCGTCGCGGGCGGTTGCGATGACACGCACGCTCGTCTTCTCCCCCGCCGAGAAGCCGAACGCCAACCCGGTCGACTTGCGGGCCACGGTCACCAGCGCCTGATCGATTTCGCGCTTGGGTTTCTCCGGCGCGGTGAGCCACCCCTCGGTTGTGGTGTCGTGACAGAACGCGATCAAATCGCGACTCACTTCATCCCACCCGACCGGCACGGTTGGCTTCACCTTCTTGTCGAGCCGAGTGAGCAGTCCCCTAATCTCGTCCTCGGTCGAGTCGAAAGCAAACGTGCGGTCGTCGGCCACGAAGAGAGCCACGTAGGACGTCTTTCCGCCAACTTCAATCGGTACGCGCAAATACTCGCGCCCCGCGTGCTTGACGGATTCGACCTTCGGGAACCACTTCTTCACGCAAGCCGCCCAGTCGAACGGCTTGGCCGTTCGCACCAGTCCGGAGGAGATTCCGCCCATCCCGGTGGTGCTTCGACCGTCTGCTTGAGTTTCGATTCCCAGATTGAATTGAGCGGAGAGAATCACTTGCTCGATGTCGGCGAGTGCAGGCGGGTTCGCGGCCTTCAGATCGCCATCGAGGAACGCGAACATCGCGGCGAGGAGCCGCCTGACAAGATCGCCCGCGATCTTCTCCTGGTCGCCGAGTTGCTTGAGCAGTTCGTTTGGCCTCACCGCGAGAACCGATGCGGTCGCTCGCGGCATGTACGTCAGATCGAATGGCTTGAACGCGCCCGCGACTGGCTTGGCCGCTGGTGGCGGAGTCGGCAACTCGATGGCACCCGCTGCGCCGATCACGAGCGAGAAAACTGCTAGCATGGCCCCTCCTTACGCGTCGCGTGGGTCAATTCACGACGGGCGGGCACCATGCCGGGGTTGTCTTACCCTGTCAACGCGACTTCTCTGCTCGATCATCCATCGCGGATCATCTCACGGGCGGCGTTGAGTCCGCAAGCGCCCATGACTCCTCCGCCGGGATGAGCGGCCGCTCCACAGAGGTAAAGCCCCTTCACCGGCGTTCGGTAATTCGCATAACCCGCAGCCGGGCGGAAGCTGAACATGCTGTGCAAGTTCATCGACCCTTGCATGATGTTCCCGCCGGTGATGCCCCACATCTTCTCCATGTCAGGAGGAGGAATCACCATTCTGTGAAGCACGCTCGACTTGAAGCCCGGAGCGTATTCCTCCAGGAGGTCGAAGCAGCGATCCGCGAACCTGTCCTTCTCCACTTCCCACGTCGTGTCCTTGAGGTGATAGGGCGCGTACTGCACGAACATGCTCAGTATGTGCTTGCCCGGAGGAGCGAGCGTGTCATCGAGCGCGGTCGCCATTGTGCATTCGATCATCGGGTCGCGCGCCCATCGGCCGTACTTCGCATCATCGAAGGCGCGCTCGATGTAATCCTGATCGGGACAGACGTGCATTGTGCCGTGGTGTTGCGGGCCGACTTTGCCGTCCGAAGGGAGAGCTTTCCAGTTCGGCGGACGGTCGATGGCGACATTGATCTTTACCGTCGCGGAGGAGTAGTCGATCCGCTTGATCGCGGAGATGAATCCCTCCGGCAAATCCTTCGCGTCCATGAGTTTCAGGAAGGTCACGTGTGCATCGGCGTTGGAGGCGATGCGCTTCGCGTGGAACTCGGTTCCGTCCTTGAGAGCAACGCCTTGCACGCGGCCGTCCTTCACGAGAATCTGTCCGACTTCGGCATTGGTGCGAATCTCCGCTCCGTAACTCTTCGCCGCGGCAGCGATGCTGTTGGAGACCATGCCCATTCCGCCACGAACATAACCCCACACGCCTCGAACGCCGTTGCATTCGCCCATCACATGGTGGAACAGCACGTAGGCCGTTCCCGGATGCGAAGGAGGAGCAAACGCGCCGATCACGGCGTCCGTCGCGATGGTCGCCTTGAGTTCTTCCGACTCGAACCAGCGGTCGAGAATCGGCCTCGCGGCACCAGTGAGGATTTCTACCGCCTCGCTCCCCGCGTCTCGACCGAGCCGACGAAAGCCCATGCCGAGCTTGCCGAGCTTCCAGAGGTTCCACAGACCTCCGAACGGGTCGGGGGGAGTCTGAGTCAACATCGGTTCGAGGAAATCGGCCACACGCGTGAGCATCGCTTCATACTTGGGGTAATTCTCCGCGTCCTTTGTCGAGAACTTCGCGATTTCCTTGTGAGTCATGTCCTTGTCCGGCCCCATCATCAAATAGCGGCCATCGGGGAACGGAGAGAAGGACGACGGGCTTCGCGGAAGCATCTCGAAGCCATGCTTTTTGAGTTCCAGATCGCGAATGATCTCCGGTCGCAGAAGGCTATTCACGTACGCGGCGGTGGAGACCTTGAAGCCGGGCCACAGTTCCTCCGTGATGCAACATCCGCCGATGATGTCGCGTCGTTCCAGCACGAGCACCTTGTAGCCAGCCTTCGCGAGGTACGCAGCAGTGACAAGCCCGTTGTGTCCGGCTCCGAGAATGATGGCGTCGTAGGTTGTGGTCATGATGTCGCTCCACGATTGGTCTACACTCACTGATAGCGAATGCGCAGCAAAAAGCCTACGGACGAGGGTCCGTGGGGCCTCCTCGCAGTGCGAGTGTTTGGAAAGTGTGCGAGCGCGTGTGAAAAGGCAGAAGACCAGAACCAATCAAGGCTCTGGTCTTCTGACTTTGTTTTTCACTGTCTTGGTTTTCACTCACACTCAGCGAGCGCAGCGAGCGCTATTTGCCCTTCTTGATCGTCCAGAGGTAGATGGTGTGGGTGCGGTCGGCACTCACTTCTTCCTTCTTGTCTTCCTTCCAGTCGCCCATGTCGAAGTCGTGAGAGACGATACGTGCTCCGGGCTTGAGTCCCTTCTGAAGAATGGGCTTCAGGCGCAGGTTGACCTCCGGGAGCAGATAGAGCGTCACCACATCGACATCCTTGAACTCATCGGCGGTCATCTTCAACACATCGCCCTGCTTGAAGTCAATCGTTTGCTTGTTGTCGATGTTGAACTTGATCCCATCGAGCTTCTTGTTCGCGTAGGTCATGTTAACTGCCGCGCTCTTGGCCGGCGCGAAGTCCGTTTTGGCGAGACTCACCAGGCAGTCCTGGAGCCGGACGGGGTTGAAGTCCACGCCCAGCCCCTTCTTGGCTTTGAAGTCTTTCACTGCCGTGATGACGATGCGGCCATCACCGCAACCCAGATCGTAGACCGTTTCACCTTCCTTGACCGCCGCCAGCTTCAGCATCGCCGTGACGACCTTCTCGTGGGTCGGGACGTACGGGACGATGATTTCCGGGTCCTTCTTGTCCTGTGAAACGGCAGGCTGGGACGTTGCCAGACTGGCGATGACGCCAGCCGCCAGGACGAACAGGAGCAACTTCCACATGGTGCGAATCCTCGAAGTAACGGGAATGGGCTGCCGACACATACCGAGAGGCAGGGGCGATTATGCGCCTTGCACGGCCTGTGCGAAAGGGGGTACTTGCAGAAACTCGCGGCTTTCTGACAATCGTGCTTGTTGCGGGAGCCTGTTTTTCCATACCCCTCGCGCGCTGGTGTCGTATACAGTAGGAACTTCCTCGTTGCACACCGCGGTTTTCCAATGCAGCCATCCTCCCCCTTCCTCGGCCGCCCGACGGGCATCCGGTATTCCATCCTCGCGCTGTTGTGCGCGCTGTCGATGATTACCTACATCGACCGGGCCTTCTGGGGCAGCGCGCAGGAAGACATTCGGAATGAGTTGGGGCTGAAGACGGTCGCGGATCTGGCCATCGCTCTCTGGGCGTTCCAACTCGCCTACGCACTCTTCGAGGTGCCGACCGGGTATCTCGGAGACCGATACGGGCCGCGAAAAACACTCATTCGCATCGTCCTGTGGTGGTCGTTCTTCTTTTGCCTCACCACACTCGTTGGTTATGAGATTCGGGGCATCGCGCTGGTCGGTGTCACGGGCTTGACGATCCTCGTCGTGTTCCGATTCCTGTTCGGCATGGGAGAGGCGGGTGCGTATCCGAACACCGCGCGTGCGCTCTACAACTGGTTCCCGCTCTCGCAACGCGGAACAGCACAGGGAGCCGTGTGGATGTCGGCTCGGTTCATGGGCGGGCTGACTCCGCTCATCTGGCTCTGCCTGGTTCATCCTCAGATGCTGGGGCTGCACTGGAAGGCGGGGTTCTGGGTCTTTGGTCTAGTCGGTTTGACGTGGTGCGCGATCTTTGCTCTGTGGTTCCGCAACCGGCCAGAAGAACACCCTGCGGTGAACCCAGCCGAACGCGCTCTGATCACAAGCGGTCGCGGAACGGAACCAGTCCACGAGGGCGTTCCTTGGGGGAAAATCTTCCGCAGCCGCAATATGTGGTACATCTGCGGGATGTATGTGTGCATCAATTACGGCTGGTACTTCTTCATGTACTTCCTGCCGGACTTTCTCAAGCGCCGGTTCGGTAGCGCGGACGATTCTCTCGGCGACAAGGCAGTGATGGCTCTGCTCGCGGGCGGTCCGCTGTTGGTCGGCGTGCTTGGCTGCGTGATTGGTGGGATACTCACCGACCGGCACGTTCGCAGAACCGGCGACCGCAAATGGGGCCGAAGGCTCTACGGCGTGATCGGTTTGGCCGGAGCCGCAGGCTGCTATTGCCTGGCGATCTTCGGAGCCGTCAATCAGAACATGTGGATATTCGCGATTGGAGTCGCGATGTCCGGCTTCTGCAACGACCTGACAATGGGAGCATCATGGGCGGTTTGCCAGGACATCGGCCGCAGATATTCGGCGATTGTCTCTGGCTTCATGAACATGATCGGCAACCTCGGCGGGGTGACCACGATCATCATTACCGCGGCAATCATGAACGCTCAGGTCTCCAAGCGCGAGGCGGAAGTGATGGCCCAGCACACCCCGACTGTCACAACCTCAGTCAGTCCGATGGAATCAACCATTCTCGAGGCGAGCGACTCGGTCACGACCGGAGCGCAACTCGCGGCCGCTCGCGAGAGGGGACTGATCGACGGCTACATCATCAACCTGTCGCTCTACGCCCTCGCCTACTTCATCGGTGTGTTGTTCTGGCTGAAGATTGATGCGACCAAGCCGATTGATCCGGGAGAACCGCAACCAACCCCGGACCCCGCAGCCTGATCGGAGCCGGAACAATTGGAGCCGGAAGCGTCAGCGACGGGTTTTGGTTTTCCAATCGGAGCCGGAAGCATCAGCGACGGGGCTTTCAAAAAGACCGTCGCTGACGCTTCCGGCTCCGATGACTACGCCACTGAAGGCAACGGACTCGGTTGAGGATCTTCGAGGATCGCGTCGGGAACGTCTTCGGTGTAGGAGTGTAACTCGACGAGGCCTTCAAGGATCGTGAGATAGTGGCAGGGCTTCTCGGTCCAGCAGCCGCTGTTGAAGTAATGAACCGGCCCGGTCGTGTTCGTGACCGGCAAATGCGTGTGCCCGCAACACACCGCGTCGCAGCCCTTCTTGGCCGCGTACTTTACCGAATCCGCCTCGATCTTCTGCGCGCAGCGCAAAAAGGTTTTGCTCTTGCGCTTGGCGAGTTTGGCGAAGTAATGCGAGCGGTCGATCTTCTGAAGGAAGTTGTAAATCCGGTCGGCGATCCAGGTGAGAACCGGATAGCGCGAGATGAACTCGTCGAACCGGTGGCCGTGTAAGAGGAGAATCTTCCTCCCGCCGCTCTCGACCACAATCTCATCCGCGCAGCGCACGCCAAGCAAGTGCGAAATGATCTCCGCTGGCCCGTCGTGGTTACCGTTGATCCAGATCACTTCGATCTCGTCGGAGAGCTTTCGCAACTCCGAGAGAATCTTCCAGTGCTGTTTCTTCAGGCGCCGAAAGTCAATCGAGTCAAACACATCGCCGTTGAGGATCAGTTGACGGGTGCGCATCGTTCCGCGTCGCACCGCGTGGAGGAAGTGAACCAGATACTTCGCCTGGCAGTTGTCGCTTCCGAGGTGGATGTCGGAGATGACGACGGCATCGTACACGACCAATCCTCGGAGGGTGGGTTTCTGATTTGTCCTAGCGTCCAGACCGTCCGCGAGGGTGTAAAGTGTGTGAAGGCGAGCGGGATGAAACCAAGAAGAGGCAGAACAACCCCAAAAAGCGCTTGGTTTGTCCCGACTGGGCTTTCCGATGTGTTTGGAAAAGTTGTGCTTGCAGTGAACATTCACCTTGTACAGTACAGATTGTCCGAAATCCTGACAGTTCCAGAGAGTGGGGGGGAAAAAGCGGACAGAGGGAGTTGCTACTTCTGGAGGGGAGCGTATTATACCCCTGTCCCGCCGGTTGGTAACTACAGTGAATGGGCGACGCTGTAGCGGCCTCCGGCGGGACTCTTTTTTTCCTTGCTCTTCCGAACGCACCTCCGTCCGATCCGCAAATCTGTTACGATCTGCACAGTCCGCAATCGTTCTCCACATTCAGGGCGCTGAAGATGGCGCTGGGACTTTCCACGCGGTTGCCGCTGGTTCCGCTGTTGTCGGCTTTCCGCGCTTCCTCCAAAGCGCGAACCCAAACTCGTTTCTTGCCCGCTCTGACCGTCGCGTTTTTGGACACTGCCGCCGACGAAGAACTTGCTGCGCCTCTCAGTGAGCGCCTCAACGAGTTGCCGGTTTCCTTCCACATAGAAAGTCTGACTCGCTCCGTGCGGTTTCTGCGACACGGACTGAATCATCTCTTCCGCGCGCTTGATCCGTTACCCGAGCGCCTCTCTCGTTGCGTCACTCCAGGCGAAGTTTACTTCGTGGCTGGGCTGGGACCGGGATTCTGGTCGCTCGTCGTGACTGATCTCGACCAGGAACGCATTCCGCGTTGGTGCCCCGCGGTCGAACGCGCTCTGCTTCGGCTGGGGTTACTCCGAGACGTGCCCGTCGATGTGCGTTCGCGTTTTGATGCAGTTTGTCGAGCATGTGAAGTCATTCGCGAGTGCGCTCCGGAACTGACAGTCGCTGACATCAACGATTTTCTGGAACGAGTCTCGCGAATGACCAGTCGCGAGCTGCCCACGACTCCAGGCGAACCAAGCGCGTTCGCGTGGTCGGCGACCGCCGAGCAAGTTCAGCAAGCGGTACGCGAAGTGCGCTCGCGCTATCCCTTGCGAAAGCGCATTCGAGCCACGACCGACGACCAGGCGAAGGCAATCGCTCAGTTTCAGTCGGCTACGAAGGCTCGCGATTGCGCCTCAGCTCTGGAGGCGTTTCGATCCGCCTTCCCGGATTCGCGCTGGGAATCCGCGCTGCCCGCGCTCGATGATGCCTATTCGCTCGCGCTTCCCGAAGCGGATCGAGCCTGGTTGTGGTGTGACGTGGCCGCTGTGCTGCGCGAACGGTTCCGCGTGCATCCTCTGGAACTGGCTGATGTGGTGCTTGCAGTGGCAGAGGAGGAACCACCTGCCGCGCGCGATAACTTTGGCGGCTTCTGCTCCGATACGTTCTGCTTCCTCACCGAACTGACGAAGGTGAACACCAAGGACTGGATGACCGATAACCGCGAGCGCTACCAGTTCGTATTGCGCGAGCCGCTGGTGGAACTCTGCCAGAGTGTGGCCGAGCGATATGTGATTCCGGTGCTCAATCGCGATCACGGTTGGGATCTGGAATGTGATGCACGAGTTGGCCGCGCGGTCACAAGCATTTGCAAGAACGATTTCGGCCGCACCGGGCCGTATCAACCGGTTCAGTGGATCACGTTCTATCGCAAGGCGAAGGCGAACAAGAGGGGCGATGCGCAGTTGTTCGTGCGCGTCTCGGCGGATGGTGTGAGTTATGGCTTTCATCTTGGCCGAAGCGCGCGAGAAGCGGGGAAGCAGTTTCGGCGGAACATTCAGGAACACGCGGAGGCGATCTTCCGCGCGCTCGAAGCCGGCGATGTGTTCCGCGAATGTCACTTCTGGGCCGAAGACGATCTGTCGCTCGAAGTGCCCGTGAAATGCGCTGCTGATTTGCGCGCGTGGGCCGTTCACAAGACTATCGCGGTCGGGAAGTGTCTGGCGCCTGATTCTCCTCTGCTTCGCCGAGACGAACTCGCCGGTGAGATTCTGCTGACCTTCGACCGGCTTCTGCCCTGCTTCGCCTGCACCGCGGAGGCTGATCCCCGTCCGCTGCTTGCTCGCCGGGCCGGGACTCCTGAAGGAAAACCGCCCTACGAGCCGGGAGCGTTCCACCGCGAAACGTTCCTCTCGGAAGTGTGGCTCGCCCGCGTGCTCGGTTTGTTGCGCTTGAAGAAGCAGCTCGTGCTTCAGGGAGTTCCCGGAACAGGAAAGACGCACGTTGCTCGCTGCCTCGCGCGGCTGCTGGCTCACGATCGAGCGGATTGCGTGCGGCTGGTTCAGTTCCACCCTGCGTACAGCTATGAAGAGTTCGTCGAGGGAATCCGCGCGCGCGGAGTCGAAGTGAACGGCCGAAGTGAGGTGACCTTCCCGGTGGAAGCCGGAGTGTTGTGTCAGTTCGCGGAACAGGCCACGAAACGCCCAAGCGAACCACATGTGCTGGTAGTGGACGAACTCAATCGCGGGAACCTCCCGCGAATCTTCGGCGAACTCCTGTACTTGCTCGAATACCGCGATCAGGAAGTCACGCTTCCGTATTCCAAGCGTTCATTCAGACTGCCCGACAA
>JAKEEV010000860.1 GCA_022616395.1 Planctomycetia bacterium
ATCTGTTGAACGCCCCAGGTTCGCAATCGTATTTGTCTTCCAGGCTGAAAGCCTGGGACACAGCGCATTGTCGCACCCTTTCAGGGTGCAATTCACTTTGCTCGACAAACCCAGGGCGTTGCCCTGGGCTACGTTGTCACAGCCCTTCGGGCTGAAACCAATGTGTTTGAGAGACTCACACCGCCCATCCTCACTCACCACACTGGCGGGTTCGCTCACTTCGCCAGCCCTTCCTTGAGATTCATGAGCGGCAACTCGATGGCCCCGATGGTAATCATCACAAGCGCGACGAGCACGGCAGACACGCCCGCGATCCACAACACCGCGATGAATCGCCTGTGTTGACTCATCCACCACAACCACACGAAGTTCCCAACGCCCAGAAGAAGGATCATCGGCACCATCGCCCACCAGTATTCGGCAAACCAGTTCGAGACGCGGATGACGGTCTGGGTGAGCCAGGGGAGAGCGAGTCCGAACTCGTCGAAGGTCCTCTTCGCGGCGGGGACGAACATGACGTAGAGCACAAAGAGACTCAGCACCAACCCCATGTGCAGGATGGTTCCCGCGATGGCGAGGCCAAAGCCTCTCGTCGGCTCTGTTAGTTTGCTCATCGCGATCTCGCTACTGTCTTGTAATCGTCTCATGCAAGTTCAGAATCGCGCGGCAGACACTCACCCACGCGGCCAACTCTTCGGGCTTCACGTCCTTCGGCGGGGTCATGTCGCCGACGCCGAGCAACTTCTTCGCCTCTTCAGGCTTCTCCGCGAACTGCTTGCGGTGCTTCTGAAGCAGCGTCATCAGCACTTGCACTTCCGCGGGCTTCGCGATGCGGCCGGTAGCTCGCTCGAACGCCCACAACACGCGAGCGCCGTCGCCCTTGCCGCCTTCTTTCAGCGTCAGAGCCGCGAACGCCTTCGCTGCTTCGACGAACTCCGGATCATTGAGCAACACGAGAGCCTGTTGAGGAATGTTCGACTTCGGCCGGTCGCAGGTGCATTCCTCGCGGCTGGGTGCATCGAACGCAACCATCGCGGGATGCGGGAACGACCGCTGCCAGTGTGTGTACATTCCTCTGCGATACACCTTGTCGCCACTGTCCTTCACCCATTCACGCACCGGGAAGTTCAGAGCCGACCAGTACCCCGCGGGCTGGAAGGGCTTCACGCTCGGCCCGCCCATTTGCGGATTCAAAAGCCCGCTGACGGAGAGAGCTGTATCTCGAATGAACTCGGCGTCGAGCCGGTAGCGCGTCTGGCGCGCGAAGAGCTTGTTCATCGGGTCGCGTTCGCGCACCGCGGGCGTTTCCACAGAGGATTGCCGATACGCGGAGGATGTCACGATGAGCCGAACGAGGTGCTTCACGTCCCACTTGGCGGAACCACCAGCCGGCTCACGCCGGCCGTTCGCCAACTCGCTCGCGAGCCAGTCGAGGAGTTCCGGGTGCGTGGGCTGTTCGCCCTGAATGCCGCTTTCTTCGAGCGAACGGGCGATGCCGTAGCCGAAGAAGAGCTTCCACAGTCGGTTCGCGGTCACGCGGGCCGTGAGTGGGTTCTCAGGCGACACAGTCCACTTCGCCAGATCGAGCCGCGTGTAGCGTTCCTTCTTCTCTGGTAGCGGAGGAAGGAAACCGGGAGTCTTCGGCATCATCACTGGTCCGGAATCATCGAGCCAGTTTCCACGCGGGAGAATTCGTACCGTTCGCGGTGGCCCGCTAATCGTGATAAGCACTCGTGGAATGGTGTTCTCGAAGTCAGTCTTTGTTTTGACGGCAGCCGCGAGCGCATCTCGATCCACTTTCAGTTCCGGCGCGTTGTCGCGTGCGAAAGTCGTTAGCCGCGCGATGTCCGCGGGTGTGCGCTTGTCGCCGGGCTTTGCCAGAATCGCCTTCACATCAGCGGGAATCACGACCGTCGCCGGTCCTTTCTTACCGGGATTCGGATTCGGCCACTTCGCCACGTCCACAAACGCACTGGCGTCCGCCGCGAAGACCTTCGCGGCTGCATCGAGCTTCGCCTGAGCGATCGACACGCCACGAGCAACGCGCTTCAAGCCAGCTTCCTGTTCGGGAGTCATCGGAATGGGCGTTCCCGGCCCGCGACCGCCGACCGCTGGCTCCTGAATGTCCGCGAAGAACGCCGCTACCGAGTAGAAATCGGCCTGCGTGTACGGATCGAACTTGTGGTTATGGCACTCCGCGCACATGATCGTTCCACCCAGCCACACTTGCCCGAAGTTCCTCACGCGATCCGCCGAATACTTCGCGATGTACTCCTTCGCTTGCGCCCCGCCCTCCTCCGTTGTTTGAAGTAAGCGGTTGTAAGCGGTTGCGACTCGCTGCCAGTTTGTTGGGTTCGGGAGAAGATCGCCTGCGAGTTGCTCAATCGTGAACTGATCGAACGGCATGTTCTGGTTGAACGCGCGGATGACATAGTCGCGATAGAGCCACACGTTCATCGGGTTGTCGCTGTGGTAGCCGATGGAGTCCGCGTAGCGAACCAGATCGAGCCACCAGACCGCCATACGTTCGCCATACCGCAGACTCGCGAGCAACTTCTCCACCAGTTTTTCGTAAGCCTTTGGATCCTTGTCATTCACGAATGCCCGCACGTCTTCGGGCTTCGGCGGAAGGCCGGTGAGGTCGAAGTACAGTCGCCGAATGAGTGTGATGCGATCCGCTTCCTTGCTCGGTGCAACGCCTTCCTTCTCAAGTCGCCTGCGGATGAAGTCATCAATCGGGTTCCGGCTCCAGGCGTCTATCGGAAGTGGCACGGCTGGCCTCACCAGTTTGGTGAACGACCAGTGTTCGGAATACTTCGCTCCTTCGGTGATCCACTGTTTAATGAGCGCGGTCTGGCTCGTGGTCAGAGCGGGCTTCTTCGACTTCACCGGCGGCATCCGCACTTCGGGATCGGTCGAACACACGCGCTTGAACAACTCGCTCTCGTCCGGCTTACCGGGCACGATGACGCCCGCGTTGATCGCGTCCTCGCGCACATCGAGCCTTAACTTCGCCTTGCGGGCCTTCTCGTCTGGCCCGTGGCACTGGAAACACTGGCCGGAGAGAATCGGCCGCACCTCTCGTGCAAAGTCAACCGGAGCCGCGCTTCCGGCTCTGACGAACAGCAGAGTGCATGCGATGGTGAGGATGGTTCGCATGGTTGATATTTCGGTGTGAGTTCGGCGGGTGAGAATGGCATTATATCTTGGTCATTGGTCCTTAGTCATTAGTCATTGGTTCTCAATTCCCGCCGTCGCGAAAGCACCGTTCTGGCGAATGACTAATGACCAATGACTAAGCCAACGTCACCTCCGTGCCGGTGAGGTCTTCCTGAGCCAATTGCGTGCTGATGTGCGTGAACACTTCGTCGCGGGTCTTGTTCCGGGTCTCGTAGTCCTTCAGGAACCACCAGAAGCGATACTCCACAACCTTGACGTTCCCCTTCTGGTTGAATTTCCTCACCGAGATTCCGTGATCGGAGGAGAGGTTCTGACACTCGTTCATCGCGTGCTTGACGACATCGATGATCCTGTTCACGTCCTTGTCGGTGCTCACGGTGACCGCGATCCAGTCGTAAGTTTGGCCGCTCCGGGTGAGGTTCTGGACGGTCGTTTCGGTCACCTTGCGATTGGGCACGCTAATCAAGAGGCCATCGGCGTTTTTAAAGGTTGTGGATCGCCAAGTCAGCCCGACCACGCGCGCGGGTTCCTCGTTGCCGAGCTTCACAACGTCACCGATCTTGAACCGACGTTCGGCGAAGATAACGATGGCACCGATAACGTCCGCGATCATCGGTTGAGCCGCGAGGCCGATTGCCAACCCGCCGATACCCAGACCGGCAATGATCGCGGTCACGTCGAAGCCGAGCAAGCTGAGAATGAACGCAATCGCAGCCACCCACACCGCGACTTTCACGAACGCGCGGATCGCTGAGAGCACAAGCGACGGGTTCCCGCTCGCATCGTTGCCGATGGCTCGGCGAAGCACGAACATGATGAGGCGCGGAAGCAACAACGCCGCCAATACGACAAGACCGACCTTGATGGCGAGCGCCTGCACTCCTCGAGCGCGAACGGCGGCCAGTTCCCCGCGAGTCTTGCCGATCTCTCCACCAGTGGCCGGGAGTTTGGTTTGCTCACCGGTGCCGAGTTTGCCCGGCTCCGGCGGCGCGTTACCGGTGAGCATACTCACGCGCCGCGCGTTCGCGGCACTTGTTGCGTTGAGCTTGGCCAGTTCGTCCTGGTAGATGCCGGCTTCGGCCTTCAGTCCGCTTGGAGCAAGCTGAGACGCGATCACTTCATCCCACTTCTTCGCCGCTTCCAGTTGCAAGTAGCGCTCGAATAGCAGTGTGCCGAACTCTTCAACCTTTTCGGCTTTCTCCTTCTCCCCAACCGGCACCGGCTTGGGCAAC
>JAKEEV010000861.1 GCA_022616395.1 Planctomycetia bacterium
CTCGACGCGATTCTGGGGAAGACGTGACAGGTGTCCACTTCGTACAATTCGTTCATGACAAGCGCCATTCGCGTTCGCGGGCTGGTGAAGACGTATCCCGCTCGGCCGCCGGTCGAGGCCGTTCGCGGGCTTGATCTGGAAGTGGCCGTTGGCGAGTGCTTCGGGCTACTCGGCCCCAACGGAGCGGGCAAAACCACCACGCTTGAAATCATCGAGGGACTTCTCGACGCGACCGAGGGCGAGGTGGAAGTTCTCGGACTGAAGTGGGGCGAAAACGACAGCGAAATTCGCCGAAAGATCGGCATTTCGCTTCAGGAAACGCGCCTTTCGGACAAACTCACCGTGCGCGAAACGGTGAGTCTGTTCCGCTCGTTCTACGCCAGTGGCCTTTCGCCGGATGAAGCCATTGCTCGAGTCAGTCTGGAAGAAAAAGCCCGCACTTTCATCGACAAGCTCTCCGGCGGTCAACGTCAGCGGCTCGCGGTCGCAACGGCGCTGGTCGGCGAACCGGAGTTGCTCTTTCTCGACGAACCAACGACCGGACTCGATCCGCAATCGCGGAGGCAACTGTGGGAAGTGATTCGTTCCTTAAAGGATCGTGGCCGGACTGTGGTTGTCACCACGCACTACATGGACGAAGCCGAGCGACTGTGTGATCGTGTCGCGGTCATTGACCACGGCAAAGTGATCGCGCTTGGTACTCCGGCTGAACTCATCGCTCAGATTGGCGGAGAGCATGTCATTGACATCGACATCGACCCAACAAGCACATCTCGCCCCGCGACCGACAACCTGATGAACCTCCCGACCGCGAAATCTGTCCGCGAAGAGGGCGACCGTGTCACACTCACCGCGGGAGAACCTCACCTCGCGCTTCCGGCTCTGCTCGATCTTGTCCGCGCAAGCGGCGTGAAGCTTACAGGGCTGACAACCCGCACCGCGACTCTCGAAGATGTGTTCGTGACGCTCACCGGCCGGCATTTGCGAGACGGGGAATAGACGGCGAGTGATCAGTAATCAGTAATCAGTAATCAGTGAACAGTAATCAGTCATCAGCCACGTCCGCGCTGACTGTTCACTGATGACACAGGACCAACAATGTCTCCACTCTGGCAACTGACTCTGGCCCGGTTTCGTGAGTTCTACCGCGAACCGGCCGCTCTCTTCTGGGTGTACGGCTTTCCGCTCATTCTTGCGGCGGTGCTTGGACTGGCGTTCCGCGAACGCCCAGTTCCAGCCGCAAACGTGGATGTGGTGCTTGACCCCGCGAACCCAGCCGCGACGGAGGAACTGCGCGCCAAACTCGACGATCCGGGGCTGAAGGTCGCGGTTTTCGATGAAGCAACTTGCCGACAAAGGCTCCGCACATCGAAAACCGACCTCGTCATCGTTCCTCGACCCGAAAGCGGAACCGGACCAGCGTTCCTCTTCGACGAGACCCGCTCCGAGAGTGTGCTTGCCCGAAACGCGGCTGACCGAGTGCTTCTGCGTGCTACCAACCACCCACCTCCTCTCAACGAGAAAGCAATCACCGAACCGGGTGGCCGATACATCGATTTTCTGATTCCCGGCTTGCTCGGCATGAACTTACTTGGCGGCGGGCTGTTCGGAGTGGGGTTTGTCGCGGCTGATTTGCGCGTGCGGAAACTTCTGAAGCGGTTCCAGGCAACTCCCATGCGCCGAACTGACTTCATGCTGAGTCTCATGATCAGTCGGCTGGTGTTCACGCTTGTGGACATCGTGCTGTTGCTCGGCTTCGCGTACTGGGCGTTCGACATCCGGGTGCGTGGAAATCCGCTGGTGCTTGCGGTGTTGATCGCGGTCGGAGGAGCGAGCTTCGCGGGGTTGGGTTTGCTCATTGGCAGTCGCGCACGAACACTCGAAACGGCCGCCGGGCTGGTGAACGCGGTGATGCTGCCGATGTATGTGCTCTCCGGAGTGTTCTTCTCGTCGTCTCGATTTCCGGACTGGATGCAGCCGTTCGTTCAGATCCTTCCGCTCACCGCGCTCAACGATGGGATGCGCGCTGTGATGAACGATGGCGCGGGGTGGGAAGCTCTTCCTCAGCCGCTGTTGATTCTCGGCATCTGGGGAGTTCTGAGCTTCGCGATTGCTCTGCGCATTTTCCGTTGGCGCTGAGTCCGCCGGGCAGCGCGAACCACATCGCGGTTGCACTTGTCAATTGGTGTGAGAGAGGTAAGGTAGAAGTGAATTCGCCGTCCTAGCTCAGCGGTAGAGCAGCGCTTTCGTAAAGCGCAGGTCGTGGGTTCAAATCCCACGGACGGCTCTCAAATCCCACTCGTGCTGACATCGCGCCACAAATGTGGCGCGATTTTGTTTTTCGTAGGACAGGCTGGACACCTGTCTAAAGTAATGACAGGCAAGATGCTTGTCCTACGCCAATCGTTAGGCCGCGCCGAAGTCTTCGGGAGTCGTTTCGTTTGGTCGCCAGTCGAGTTCTGGAGCGCTTGGGAGTGTGGCCGTGTCGAAGACGTTCGGCACCCAGTCCGCGAGAATCCGAGCCCAGGCGTGTGGAAGGTTGTCGAGATACTTCGGATCACTCAGACAGCTCTGAGCTTCATACGCATGCAGGTCGAGTGACAACTCGGAATACGTCCCTGGTGTCTTCCCGTCCGGAGTGCGGTCCTGCACCTTGAAGGTGAACTCAGCGCTCATCTGTTTGTTCTTCGCCTCGTGCTTCACCTCGATCCCCAACGGGCCGAGCAGCTCAACAAGCTTCTCCTGAATGGTTGTCGTGAGTTTCTTGAACTCGGCAGGAGTCACGTTCGCGATCCTCCTCTTTTGGTCAGCCCAGGTTGCTTTGTCGTGTTGGGTCGGTGCAGGTTCCCACCCTGTTCCGACAGGCTCACCAAACAAGCCAAATCGCTCTTCTCTTCAAGAATCACGATACCCTTCCTCGCGCGATCATTCAATGTCGGCAACCAGAAACAAGATCGGGTCAACCGGCTCAGAATTCGGGCGCATTGAGGGTTCTTTTCTCCCTCAGGAAGGTGCGGATTGAGTACACTTTCGAGCATACTTGGCGATCCCGTCGCGCGCAGTTGCGTACAACACCATTCCTACGACTCCACGATAGCGGGGAAATCACATGACCGAGCACGAGGACGATTATGACGACCGCGACGAGCGGGACGATGAGCGCATCATCGCCGAGGCCAAGGAGAAGGTCCGAATTCCCGCAATCGGAATGATCGTCCTGGCGATCATCACGCTGCTCACAGTTCCGGTGAATACACTCGTCTTGTTCATGCTCCCTCAGATACTCCAGCAACAGCGGGATCAGGTCGATCAGAATCCGAACATGCCCGCCGACCAGAAGAAACAGATGAAAGACATCCTGACGGTGTACGAGGAGATCTTGCCGAAGACTCTGCCGTTCGGGATAGTGCTTAACTTGATTGTCGGGATTGTCTGCCTCATCGGGTCGGTGAAGATGTTGAGACTGAGCAGCCGCGGATGGGGACTGACGGCGTCGATTCTCAACATCGCCTCCATCGGGCAAGGATGTTGTTGCCTCTCGCTGCCGGTTGGTATCTGGGCAATCATGGTGCTCTCGAATCCGAAAGTGCAAGCGGGCTTCGCCGCGGTCGCACGTCAGCGCGCGAGCGGCGGCCAGGATGTGGGACGTGACCGCGATCAGGATCGATACTGATTCGGCTTTGTTTGGAAAGCAATTGAGGTGGTGAGACCCGCTGTCGTAGGACAGGCATCTTGCCTGTCATTGCTTCAGACAGGCTGGAAGCCTGTCCTACATCAAGAGACAGGCAAGATGCCTGTCCTACTCGGTCTTAGCTTCTGGGCATGCTGGCGGCCTTGCGGATCGCGTTCTTCCGGCGTGCTTCCTTGCGTCTGCGTGCTTCGCACGGCTTCTCGTAATATTCGTGGGCGCGTAACTCGCCCTTCATCCCGCTGCGTTCAATCAGTTTCTTGAATCGCCGGAGAGCGGCTCCAATCGGTTCCCGCTCGTGAACACGCATCCGCAAGCCCATGCAGTCTCCTTGAGTAAGCGAACTCACAGTGAGTTCTGAGTGTGGATTTCGAGAGTGTAGTATACACCACACGCGAGTTTTGTCAGCGGGAGTTCCGGGAACCTCCACGGCCATTTCGACGGGCGACTTTTCGGCGAAGTCGGAAGTCCGAGCCTCCGTGAAACGTGGCCAGAACCGCGCCTGGGCCGGCATAGTGCTCGAATAACACACCCACAACCGCTTCCTCGTCGGGCCACGGATAGGCGAAGATCACGTCCATGTCGGCCGGTTCCAGACCCAATTCGTCGTAAGCGTAATCGCCTTCGGTGGTCAACCAGGAGTAAGTTCCGCGCGCGTAGACTCGTTCTTCGGCACCAGGCGGAACGAAACTCCCGTGGGCAAACTCGACCGGCAGACCGAAGTCATCGGCAAGCCGGCGAGCCTCCTCCACCAAAATCCCCTCGACCTCGATTCCGCACGCCTCGAACTCAAGCATCGCGGCCAAAGCCGTCACGACTCCAAATCCACTCCCCCATTCGCAGAATCTCCGACCACGAATCAGAACACCCTCGGAGAGATTTCGCAGAATCCGATATGCCCCGACGAAATCACTCGCCACGAACGCCGGCAGGCAACGCTCGTTCTGGAACTCAGCGATCCTGCGATCCGCTTCTCGAATCAACCGCTCCGCGTCAGCCGGGAGTTCCTCTTCCAGGATCGGCACATCAAGATCGACGAGTGGCATGAAGTCAGCCCTTGATGCCGAGCATCCGGTCGAGCGAATCGGCGGTCTGGTAAATGAGCGCTTCGGGGTAGTGCGCGTAGGGGTGGAAG
Source organism: Planctomycetia bacterium (assembly GCA_022616395.1). Taxonomy (GTDB): domain Bacteria; phylum Planctomycetota; class Planctomycetia; order Gemmatales; family Gemmataceae; genus Gemmata. Next base: position 4,824 of record JAKEEV010000861.1, read on the forward strand.
TATTCAAACGTCAGATAGCCTTTGTATCCCGTGGCGTCGAAGGCTTCCAGCACCGCGGGCCAGTTGGTGGTACCATCCAGAAGTGGCCGGAACGATTCAAGCGAGTAGTCAGTGCCCTTCTTGGTGAATTCCTTGAGGTGAACATTCTTGGTGCGCGCTCCGAGTTGCCTGATCCAGTGTTCGGGGAACTGGAACAGCATGATGTTGCCGGTATCGAAGTGGACCCGCACGCGCTCGTGTTTGAAGGAATCGACGAAGTCGTTCATCTCGCCGGGCGTCATCAAGTAGCCGTTAAAGAAGATGTTCTCGATGTTGATGAACACCTTCAGTTTCTCCGCGGCGGGAATGAGCGACTTCACGGCCTCTTTTGCTCGCTTGTCGCACACGTCGTTCGGAACAGGTTCGTAGTCGGTCCGCCAGGGAATGTGAACCGCTCCCGGCACAACAAGCACATTCTCCGTACCGAGAGCTGAAGCGCACTCGGCGATCTTGCCGGCCAGTTCCAGCCCGCGAGCGCGCTTCACCGCGTCGTTGCTTGTCAGCGGGAATGGCCAGAACAGAAACGAACACATGCCGCTAATGGCGATCCCTATCTTCTCTGCAGTCCGACGAATCGCTGCGAACTCCTTGGGTCCAGACTTCGGAGACAGATCGCTTTCCAGATCGTAGTTGAGTTCGATTCCGTCAAAGCCCGCGTCCTTGGCGAGCTTCAAGCACGCTTCGAGCGTCATCTTCTCCGGGTACGGGAACGCCCAGAGGTTAATGGACTTCTTGAAGGCGTATTTCTTGCGTGGGGCGGGGTTGTCGCCAACTTTAGGTTGCGCGGAGCTGGCGGATGCGCCGAGCAGAGCGGCGGACGAAGCGAGCAGTTCGCGGCGATCGGGGTACGGGCCGGACATGGCGAGAACCTCCGGGAGGGAAATACCGCACGCCATCATCTCCATTGGCCGACACGATGCAACGGTTTAGATAGTAGTCCTCACGCTCCGCGTGAGGGTCGCTCGAAGAGCGACACGGTTTAGATAGTAGTCCTCACGCTCCGCGTGATGCCGACGCAAAGCGGCGGACTTTCTCTTCGCTGACTGTGCTCGCGACCTCACGCGGACAACAGATGTCAAACGTGCGAGACGACAGCAAGGGAAGGTTAGGTGAGAGCGAGAGTTCGAGCGAATTCCGGCCCGCGCCAGTCACAACCGAATCGTGC
>JAKEEV010000110.1 GCA_022616395.1 Planctomycetia bacterium
GATGCGGATAATCTCCTCGCCCACACCCGTTGCACCCGCTGCTCCCGACATGTCATCAACATACAGCCCCGCGCCGATGATCGGCGAATCCCCCACGCGACCCGGCAACTTGTACGACAGCCCGCTTGTTGTGCAAACGCCTCCCAGATGCCCCTTCTTGTCCAGCGCAAGCACTGTTACCGTGTCGTGGTTAAACTCGCTGATGTTAATATCCGCAGCTCCGGTTTGCTCAGCGGGTTCGGCACGCGCTGGATGAACTCCGGGGGTTAACCCCCCCGGCTCGCCTTTCTTCTTCTGCCGGTCGGGGTGCTTTTCCAGCCATTCTTTGATGCTCTCGACGGTGTAAGGAACTTCGAGCGGGAAGCCTTGCTGAAGCGCGAACCACTTCGCGGCTTCGCCGACGAGCAAAACATGAGGAGTCTTCTCCATAACCCGCCGGGCAAGTGCCGCGGGGTGTTTGATGTGTTCAACGCACGCAACCGCGCCGCAAGCAAGCGTTCGGCCGTCCATGAGGCACGCATCGAGCGTCAACCGGCCGAGTCTGTCCGGCAAACTGCCGAAACCGACCGAGTTGCGGATGGTGGTGTCATCCTCCACGGCTTGAGCGCCGGCGAGCGCGGAATCGAGCGCGGAATCGCCTTTGGTGAGTGCTTTCAGCGCGGTCTCGGCCGCCAGCTTGCCGAATGGCCAGGTGGCAATTACGATGGGGTCTGGCATGGTTCACCAATGCAAAGTTCCAAGTTGAAGAACTCCGTTTCCCGCCGGTGTGAGCACCGCGCTGTGGGTAAGCAAGAGAAGACCAGAAAGTGTTTCTGTCTTCAACCGAGAACTTGGAACCAAGCGGAAAGCACCCGCTCCCTTGCGGTCGCGGCTCGTCGGTTCGCTGGTTCTCCGGCTTTCCAACGAGCCGCGACCGCAAGGGAGCGGGAAAGGTCACCGCCAACTTGGAACTACCTTCCGCGAATCAGCACCGCGAATCCTTCGAGTGTCGGGGCCGCGAGAGCAGCTTCAAACCAGCGGGTGAGCGGTTCGAGTTGCTTCTCCCCGCGCACGGCCGCGGTGAGTTCCGGAGGGAGTGTCACGAACTTGATGCGTAACAGTTTGAGCAAGTCCTCGCGTCGGGCCTCGACCATCCCGGACGCCAGTCCCTCCGCGAATCCCTCCGCCC
>JAKEEV010000862.1 GCA_022616395.1 Planctomycetia bacterium
CTGCGTCCTCCGCGGTGAATACTCTTCTGCTTTCATTTTGTGCCTTTTGTGCTTTTTTGTGGCCATTGCTCTTACTTCATCCATACCACACGGCCGCCCACGGCGATCATTGCCGCATCCGCGTCGAACCAGGCAGTGACGGCTGGACCGCGCGCGGGGATCTCGTATCGCCCCAGTTGCTTGCCCGTTTCCGGGTCGAATAAGACGATCGGCACCGCGCGGTCAACCCACGCATCATATAGCGTGTTCGCCAGCGCGGGGAGACGCCACACGAACGGCTCGGAACGGAATGATCGCACAAGGCGCGCGAAGACATCGCGAGTCGGTTCGGTGGGAATGGCGCTGGTGGGGTAAGCAATCAGACACGTTTTCCCGGCTCGAACCACCCAGCCCGACCCGCGATCGTCCGGCAACTCCGCCTCCCACGCAAGCTTCCCGGTCGTGAGCTTCAGGGCGAGGAGCTTGTTCCCAACGGGGATGTAAGCGCGATCGGAATCCGCATCTGTGGCGAACAGGTCAATGCGATCAGCGTCCGCGAAGGCCGGGCGAATCCAGACCGATTTCCCGCTGGTCATGTCCACGCGTTCGATCTCGACACCGTGATTGCGCCGAACCGCGATCAGGAGTAATTCGCCCCACGCGCGCGATTGAGGAGGATCACCCGTTAAGCCTTCCTCGAATTCCACCTCGAACGCCCACTTCACACGCCCACCAAGTTGAAGCAGGCGCACCATTCCTGGCCCATCGGAGATAACAAAGCGATTCTCGCCGACTTCCGATGGTGGATGCGGCCACCACGTTTGCGCCGTGCGCTCTCCGAACGCGGGAATCGCGTTTGGTCGGCCAGTCGCCAGTTTGATGAACCATCTCCGACCGTCAGAGAGCTGCGCGATCAGCGTATTGCCCACAACCGCGAAGTGCGCGCCGAAACGCGGCGTTTGGGAAAACAGATGCGGATCAAATCCGCTGCGACCGGTCGAACACAACACCCATGCCACCCGTCGGGCCTGAAGGTCAAGCGCGATCAGATGATGGTCGCCGATGCGAGCCACGATCCACGATCCGGCCAGCACGAAGGACGAAAGCTGCGGGCAACTCGGCTCGCAATCGGTTCGGATAGAGAACGGAGCGAGTCCATCCGGTAAGCGGTCGGTCGTCGGCATGCGAAACACCCACCGCGGTTCCCGATCCGTGCCGTAGACCGCGACCGCGAACGGACCGGCCAGCACGAAGCCATCGCGAAGGTCGGCCGCGTGCGTGAAAAGATCGGCGGCGGAGTGTTCACTCTCCGCGCTCTGGTCAATCGGCACCGCGACCACCACTCTTGCGCCAGCCGCGAATAAGCGCTTCGGCGGACACGCGGAACCGGGAATGAATTTCAGCGGAAAGACGTTTGGAGGCAACTTCAGCGTGCGGTCGAAGTCGAAATCAGGATTCCAACCCGGCACGCACGGCTTGCGATCCCCGACCGCCGAGATGGGAACCGAACCCGGAGCCGGCGAGCGACCAAGATGACGGTGAAGGAAGGTGTCGAGCGTGACGGGGATGCCATCCGGAGGCAGAATCCATTCGGTTAACAACTCCGGCTGAAGTACGCGCTGCACTTCGGCTGGTAGCCGAGTCACCTCAGGGGCGGGAGGAGTCAGTTGAAGCAATCGTGCAACGGCCCAGGCGCGGAACACGTTGGGGAACTCGCCTGTTGCAACCGCAAGGAGGACCGCGCGCGCTCCTGGAGCATCACCGGAGGCGAGCTTCCGCTCCGCATCGTCGATCATCGCTTCAAAATGTTCGCGGGGAGAAGCATCCGGGCGCGGAACGATCTTGCGCGACTGCGGATGATAGCACCACACCTGAGTGGGCGTGACCACCACCAGTTTCCCATCGGCATAAGCAAGATTGCCGAAGTAGCGTTGCGCTCCGAGGAACGGGCTGTTACGGTCCGGGGAACCATCATTCGCGCGAAGGAAGTGTATCCCTTGCCGCGTGGGCCACACAATCACATCGTCGGTAACCAGTCCGTGCCCGTAGCTGAGCAAATCGCGCGAAGATTGCACCCAGCCACCTTCGCCTTCGCGATGAGAACCGGTGTCGATGGAAAGCCCGCGAATTCCGCGCAGTGGACCGGTCACAGTGATGATGAGCCGATTGCGTGCCACGCCGAGAATCCTTGCTCCTTCGGTTGGTCCCGATTCCCAGATTAACCGGCCGGTCTCCGCATCAAGCGCATACACGCGATCCGCATCTGTTGGAGCGATGAACACTCGACCTCCGAAGCACACTGCCGGAGCTGGGTCAGCTCCGCTGACTGTCTTACGCGTTCGGGTATAGCGGAAACCCCAGCTCCGCTGTCCGCTGATTGCATCCACCGCGACCACCGCTCCCCCATTGGAGCAGAACACCAGATGCCGACCGGCGAGGGTGAGTAACTCCTGTCGTGTGCGGCCTTCGTTACCGACAGGCAATGGGCTATCGCACAGTTCCACGCTCCACGCGGGCCGAGCCGGAGCTTTCTCGCCATCGGCCGGGTCGTAACAGACGGCAACGTGAACGACGCGCCCACCTTCAAACTTCGCGTACACCGCCCACAGTCTGCGTCCACTTACCAACGGCGCGCCTTCCCACGCAGCAGGCACCTTGTCTTCCGGCGGGGATAAGCGCCACTGTTCCTTTAACTGCGGGCTGAGGCACACCAAAAGCGACTCTTCTGTCAGCTTGCCGCCCTGTGTCTCGGGAGCACGCACAATGGATGGCCCCAGACGCGCATAGAGCCGGTCTCCGGAAGCCATCAGTGTGCAACAGGCATCAGGAGTGCGAGCCGGAGGAGGCACATTCAACCGCAACGGATTGTAGGTATGCGTGCGATTGCCTGTTTGCAGGTCGAACCCCAAGACCCGCGTACCGTCGGCAACGAATACAACTCCGTTGACGATGATCGGGTGCCCCAATGGCGGGCGAGCGGGCGGGCGGGAGGGCAAGTTGCGGAGGGCGGGGTCTGGCGGAATATCGACCGCCCACACAGGTTGCCCGCGCCAGTATCGCGGAATACCAACGGACACACGACCCGCTCGGCCAGGCGCTCCGCCGAACAGCGGCCAGGCGGTCTCGTTCGTTGCGTCGGGCAGAAATTTCGGCGGCAAGTCGAGATGCGCTTGCAGTGTATCGGCAAGCGGGCCGGTTTTCCCCGCGAAGGTGCCGGAAGCGCCGGGATGCTTCTGCTTGAATGCGGCGAGTTCCGTTTTCGCTCTGCGAAGATCGTGCTGAAAGATGATCGCCAGCACGATGCGGGCGCGAACCAGAGCCGCGTCCGTCTGCGCGTTGGGGTAAATTACCTCTGCACCGGAGTCGGGCAGCAGTCTCAGCCACACCTCTTCGGCCGCGCGGAACTCTCCGCGTTCAAAGAGCAAGTCGCCGAGTAGTAACAGTGCTTCATCGCCTGGGCGCGATACGAAATAGCGATCAAGCAGTAGCCAGAGCGGTCGCGGATCGCGCGATTGCTTCGCCTGGTCGAGGAGCTTCCGGGCGGGCTGGTCGATGCGATCCTGGTATGCCTTGAGCGTGTCGGCGGGGAGCCTGGCGAGCAACTGGTGAGCGATCCAGCGCGCGGTGCGGTACTGTTTGCCGTCGAGCGTGATGAGGTCGTCGGCGGCTTCGTCGAGGATGCGTTGAAGATCATCGGCGGCATCCGCGGCCTTGCCCTCAAGCAACTTCTTCTCGGCTTCAGCCAGTCGTTTGCGGGTCTGTGTGGAATCCCCGCGCAAAGTGGCTGGCTCCGGCGCGGACGGCCCCGGCTGAGCGCACACCATCAATGGCGCGATCAGCAGGATTGTGGTTGCAAGCGTGCTCACGGCCCGGTTCATACAATGCCATCCAGGATCAAGGTGTCTCGGGCCTCGGACCGGATTGCGTTGATTCGTGACTGCGGGAGTTGTGTTGAAGACCCCTCACCCGCCGTTACGACTGACGCAAGGCGTCAGTCTACGGCGACCTCTCTTGCGCCGTGCGGGGGAGAGGTCGCCGCCGCGAAGCGCTTCGCTTCGCGAAAAGCGGCGGGTGAGGGGTTTGGCTTCCCTTTCCCGAATGGGAACGATTCAATACAGTCCGGTCCGAATTCGCTGCGTCTTATTGTTTCTATTCCGGGCCAAAGCACAAGCACCGGCCGCCGAAAACACGCTACTGTTACGATATGATTCCATCTCGGTTCACTCTCGTGTGTGTCGCGCTTTTCCCCATCACCCTTGCGGGATGTGGCAGCAACGACGAGTCGTCCGATGATCCATCGCCGACCGCGACTCTCAGCGTACCAACGCGCTACCCAGCACGCACGGATTTGATGGTCGTCAAACCCCTGTCAACCGCTCCGACTCGCTGGTACACCGCCGGCTTCCCACCACTCCGAAGCCTGCGATTGTTCCCCAACACACCCGACCAGGACATCGCTCTGGAGCTGAAGAATCAACCCGGCAAGCCGATTCTCGATCCCACGGCCTACGAGCCGGAAGTTTGGATGCCGAGTCAGGCCGATCAGGTCACTCGATTGCTGGACGCGCACTTCGGCACGCCAGCGAGTCCCACGGTGCGTATCCCAGCCTGGGACGATGTGGTGACTACCGCTATCGTGAGGCTCGATCCAGAAAAGGGACTCGGCGCTAACCTGAAAGCGGCACGCACCGCTCTGGGCAAATGGCCGTGGGATGACTGGCGCGCGGACTGGAACACAGCCAACTCGGTGAACGCAGAGTTGAAGCTCGACGACGCGACTCTGGCTCGCGGATCGCTCGTGTATCGGCGCTGGTGTATGCAATGTCACGGACCAAGCGGCGCGGGCGACCCCGCGCACGCCATCGAGGGCGGCCCAATGCCTCGCGACTACCGACTGGGTGTCTTCAAGTTCATCACGGCGTTCCCGCCATCGGATTTGAAGAAGAAAGGACTCGGAGCAAGCGGAAAGCCCCGGCGCGATGATCTCAAACGCACCGTTCGCAACGGACTGGACGGCTCCATCATGCCCGCGTTCAGCAGTCTGACCGAACAGGAACTGGAAGATGTGGTGAGCTATGTGATTCACCTGAGTATTCGCGGCGAGACGGAATTCGCCACACTCGCGAAGGGCGTCAGCCCCGGTGACGAGGACCCGATCTTCGTTGGCGGAGAACTCGACTGGCTATTCATGCAGAACGAACTGTTTGTGCTCATCAACTGGGGCATCGCGGCGAAGAACCCGATTCCCATTGCGCCAGAGAACACGCCGACGGAAGCCGACCGCCGCAAGTCGGCGGTGCGCGGATACAAGCTCTACCATTCGACTGCGTTTGGATGCAGTAGCTGTCATGGCGACTACGGCCGTCAACGACAACTGAAGTGGGACAAGTGGGCGACCATCGCGCAACCGCGAAACCTCACGCTCGGAGTCTATCGCGGAGGTCGCAAGGGTGAAGATCTTTATGCGCGGCTCTACGGAGGGATTGAAGCATCGGGAATGAATCCGTTTCATCCCCAACTGGCTGGTAGCACGCCGGGCCAGCCGGACAAACTCTGGGACCTCGTCCACTTTTTGCAGGCTCTCCCCGACCCCAACCAACGCCGACGAATGCAGGAACTCGACCGCGAAGTGAAGTTCGAGTAACTCTTGGCGAACCCCGCCCGCAAGGGCGGCGGGTGTTTGTGTCAGCCAGCGCACCCACCGCCCTTGCGTGCGGGGTTCGCCATCCTCACGGCAGTGGGATGTTCTTCAGTTCAAAGGGGATCTTCGCTTCCACAAGCGGGGCCGGGGTTTCGTAGACAATCGACCAGTCTTTCGCGGTGGGTGCGCCGAGTCCGTTCTTCGCGTCTTCCTTGTAGCGGTGGATGGCCCGCACGGTGTTTCCGCGAATGCGAAGCTCGTAGTCGGTGATCGGAAAGGACTTCGCCGCGTTTGGCGCTTGCACCAACAACCGGTTGTCTTTGAGCCACCACTGTTGCTGGAAGCTCTCGAAGACCGGCTGATCGGGCGGGTACGTCAACTCGACCTCGATCTCCCAGGTGTCCTCGTCCTTCTCGACTCGCTTGAGAGTTGCGGTCACGCCGTCCTTCTTCTGTTCGCTCGGCACCTTGCCCGGTTCATCGAACTTGAACGCCAGCAAGCGGTCGGTCGCGGTGACTGTGAATTCGCCCACCAGCGACGTGATCTGAGCGCTGGAGTTCTTCAGCCCGTTCACTTTCACGTAGATGGGTTCCTCCGCTTTGATCCGGGCACCTTCCGGTAAGGTTTGTGTCGCCGGTGCTTCCGCGGTGAGCTTGGAGCCGAGAACATCCGCCACTTTGGTGATATTCATCCGGTAGACGCGATACACGCGCAGTCGCGGTTCCCAGTGGATGAGCAACTTCACCTGGTGGAAGGTGACACCCTCTTCGAGTAGCGCCTTGCCCAGGACTTCCTGAGCGACGATGCGAAACGCGCCGCTGGTCGCGACCGCTTCCTTGCTGCCGCCGCGAGGCACAAGCGACACCTTCCGCCCGAAGTCGGTGAGTACAATACGAGTGTCCGTGCGATCCGCGGCTTGTTGGAGCGCTTCCCAGAACGGCGTCTCCTTGAACTTCACGCTGCACGGTTGCTTCCGCAACTCCTCGGGCACTTCAATCGGCACACCGGCCACGCCCGCGACCGGCGCGGATTGCTTGGTGAGAGCCGCGGTCACATCGCCGAGCGTGCCTCCGGGCTTTTCCCACTTGATTGTGCGCGGGGCGATCGGCGACTTGTCCGGTTCGGCAGCCGGGAGAGCCGCGACAATGCCGAGCGTGAGAGTGAGTAGGACAAGGATTCGCATGGTGAACTCGTGCTGAGTAGGTGCCGCCTGCCGGGCGGCACATGTTGAAGAGTGCCGCTCGGCAAGCGGCACCTACTTTGCTCGGTGGGCCTACTTGGTCGCGGCTTTCCATCGAGTAGACGACCCTGAAGCCTACACCTATCTTACCCTTACAGCCCGTGTCGAACCACGTTCGCGGAAGTTCAAACCCTCCCGCCCGCGAACACTCCGCCGGAGAACTCATGCTTGTTACGCCTGACGTGTTGGCCAGTCGGAATGCTCGGTTGCCGGATGACATCGATCCGCAGGAAACGGCCGAGTGGCTCGACGCAATGGAGGCGGTTCTCAAGCACGGTGGCCCGGAACGAGCCAAGTTCCTGCTCGAAACGCTCATCGCGATGGCCGATCGTGCCGGCGCGAAAATGCCTGGAGGCGTGACCACGCCTTACCTGAACACGATTCCGGTCGAAGATCAGCCGTCGTTTCCCGGTAACCGATCGCTGGAACGCAAGATCAAGAGCGTTGTCCGCTGGAACGCGCTGGCGATGGTGCTGAAGGCGAACAAGAACAGCAACGTCGGTGGGCACATCTCCACCTTCGCCAGCGCCGCGACTCTCTACGAAGTCGGCTTCAACCACTTCTTCCGCGGCCGAAACTCCGTTCACCCCGGCGATGTTGTCTTCTTCCAGGGACACGCCAGCCCCGGAATGTACGCGCGTGCGTTCGTTGAGGGCCGGCTGAACGAAACGCAACTGAAGAACTTCCGCCAGGAGCTTCACCCCGGCGGAGGAGTGCCAAGTTATCCGCACCCGTGGCTGATGCCGGACTTCTGGCAGTATCCGACAGTGAGCATGGGCCTCGGACCCATCATGTCGATTTACCACGCGCGCTTTAACCGCTATCTCGAAGATCGCGGACTCGCACGCACGGATGATGTGCGCGTGTGGGCCTTCATCGGAGATGGAGAGTGCGACGAACCCGAATCACTTGGCGCGATCGGCCTCGCGGGGCGCGAGAAGCTCGACAACCTCACCTGGGTCATCAACTGCAATCTTCAAAGGCTCGATGGCCCGGTGCGCGGAAATGGGAAGATCATTCAGGAACTCGAAGGCATCTTCCGCGGCGCGGGTTGGAACGTCATCAAGGTAATTTGGGGCACCGACTGGGACGAACTCCTGAGGAACGACCACACTGGCGCGCTTGCGCGACGAATGATGGAAGTGGTGGACGGCGATTACCAGGAATACATCGGCCGCGACATGCGGACCAAAGACGAAATCGCCAACAAGGTGCTGATAACTGAGCAAGAAGACACCGAACGACGAGGAGCGTTCATCCGCGAACACTTTTTCAACACGCCGGAGTTGAAATCGCTCGTCGAGCACCTCCCCAATGTGCGAATTGCCGGTCTCAAACGCGGTGGGCACGATCCGCTGAAGGTATTCGCGGCTTACAAGGCCGCGACCGAACACAAGGGCCAGCCGACGGTGATTCTGGTGAAGACCGTGAAGGGTTACGGCATTCCCGGTGCTGGCGGAGCGGGGAAGAACACGACTCACCAGTTGAAGAAGCTCGCGGTGGAAATTGAGCGCGAACCGGGCATGGCCGCGGAGGAAATCTCGAAACGCCAGATGATCGCAGCGCTGCGACAAATCCGCGACCGCTTCGAGTTGCCCTTCACCGACAACCAACTGGCCGAGATTCCCTTCTACCGCCCGCCAGATGACAGCCCCGAAATGCGGTACTTCCTGGAACGACGCAAGGCGCTCGGCGGAGCGCAGCCGTTCCGCAACAACACGTTTGTGCCCTCCCCCGCGCCGGAACGCAAGAGCTTCGAGAAACTCTACGAGGCCGCGGTGAAGGCCGAAGGGCAGTCAACGACTCTCGCGTGGGTCAGCCTGATGACTCAGTTGATGCGCGACCCGAACGTCGGCAAGTTAATCGTTCCCATTGTGCCGGATGAAGGACAGACATTCGGTATGCCTCCGATGTATAAGGCATTTGGTATCTACTCCTCGGTGGGTCAACTCTACACGCCGGTCGATAAGGGATCACTCACGGAGTACAAGGAAAGCACCTCCGGTCAGGTTCTGCAAGAAGGCATCAACGAACCGGGAGCGATGTCGAGCTGGATCGCGGCCGGCACCGCGTACAGCACGCATGGCGTCAACACGATCCCGTTTTACATTTACTACTCGATGTTCGGCTTCCAGCGCGTGGGCGATCTCGCGTGGGCCGCGGCCGATGCACGCTGTCGCGGATTCTTGATGGGCGCAACCGCCGGGCGAACGACTCTCAACGGAGAAGGGCTTCAGCACGAAGACGGACACAGCCACTTGCAAGCACTCGTCATCCCGACGTGCCGCGCTTACGATCCGGCTTACGCTTACGAACTGGCTGTCATCATCGAGGAAGGCATCAACGCGATGTACGTGCGAGGAGAGGAGTGCTTCTACTACCTCACCGTTTACAACGAAAGTTACCCGATGCCAGCGATGCCCGGAGAAGAGGTTCGCGAAGGCATCATCCGCGGACTTTACCCCGTGAAGACGGTGAAGCCCGACGGCGCGAAACTCGAAGTGCAACTGCTCGGGAGCGGAGTCATTCTCAACGAAGCACTCCGCGCTCAGCAGATTCTCGCGGAGAAGTTTGGCATCGCGAGTACCGTTTACAGCGCAACGAGCTACCAGATGCTCCGCAAGGACGCGATTGAGTGCGAGCGACACAACCGGCTCCATCCCGACGCACCGGCGAAGGTTCCACACGTTCAACACGTGCTCAAGGACACTCGCGGCCCGATTATCGCGACGAGTGACTACATGCGGGCGCTACCCGAACAGGTGGCTCCGTACCTCAACGGCCGATTGCTCGCGCTTGGCACCGATGGCTTCGGTCGAAGCGAAACGCGCAAGGCGCTGAGGAGGTTCTTTGAGGTGGACGCGGAACACATGACGGTCGCCACGCTCTTCGCGCTGGCCGAACGCAACGAACTGGATCGCGCGGTCGTCACACAGGCAATCAAAGACTTGGGACTGAACCCCGACGCCCCTCACCCGTGGACCGTGTAAGGCGAACCCGCCTGGAATCGGAGCCGCGACCGTCAGGGAGCGATTACCCAAGAGCGCTCCCTGACGGTCGCGGCTCTGAAAACACCGCCCTCACGTCACGGGTCAGCAAGACAGTACCAGCCGGCTGACGCCGGCCGTTCGCCAAGAGGTGATGATGGACTTTCGGCTTCCGAATTTGGGTGAAGGAATCGAGTCGGCGACCGTGACGGAAATCCTGGTCAAGCCTGGCGACACGGTGAAGCCGGGGCAGGCGGTGTTGTCGGTCGAGACGGACAAGGCCACGATGCCAATCGAAATCGATGTCGGCGGGACAGTCGAGCAAGTGCTGGTGAAGCTCAGCGACAAGATTCCGGTTGGCGCACCGCTTCTGAAAGTGTCCACGAGCGCGCCGAAGAGTAATCCCGCGATCCCAAAGTCCGCCGCACCCACGTCTCCGCCGCCAACTGCGCCCGAACAGCAGAATCAGGGGGCTGACACCCCTCGCTCGCCTTCGAGTTCCGTCGAGTTCAAGTTGCCCGCGATGGGCGAAGGAATTGAGGGTGGCACGATCACATCGGTGCTCGTGAAGCCCGGAGATTCGGTGAAGGCGGGACAGAATCTCGTCTCGGTGGAAACAGACAAGGCCGCGGTCGAAGTGCCGGCCGAATCGAGTGGAGTTGTCGAAGCGGTCCACGTCAAGCCCGGCGACAAAGTGGTGATTGGCTCAAGATTGCTGACGCTCAAAGTCAGCGCTGAGGCGAGCGGAGGGCGCAAGCCCTCCGAGCCGAGCGCGACGAAGCAACCTGCTCCTGACTCGGAGGACTCACGTCCCCCGCTCGCCAAGACGGAAACTCTCGCTCAATCCCAACCTCACGGCAACGGGTTGGCAACGAAGACAAGCATCCCGGCCAGCCCCGCGACGCGGAAACTGGCTCGCGAACTTGGAGTCGCGCTCGCCGAGGTCAGAGGGAGTGCTCGCGGAGGACGGGTCACGTTCGATGATGTGAAGGAATTCGTGAAGCACGAACGGCAGCGCGTGAAGGAAACTGGAGGAACGGCTGCCAGCGGAATGATCGTGAATGCTTTCACGCTTCCGCCACTGCCAGACTTTAGCAAGTTCGGCCCGGTCGAAGTGAAGGACGTAGCCACACTTCGTCAGACGATTGCCAAGAACCTCACCATCGGCTGGCGCACAATGCCGCTGGTCACGCAACACGACATCGCGGACATCACCGAACTGGAAGCTGGCCGCAAGCGCATCGTGGAGGCGGTACCCAAAGGCTCGCCGAAGATCACGATGACGGTGCTGGCGATCAAGGCGTGTGTCGCGGCTCTCAAGGAGTTCCCGAACTTCAACAGCAGCTACGACATGAACGCGGGGAAGCTCATCCTCAAGAAATACTTCCACATCGGCATCGCGGTGGATACCGAACGGGGATTAGTGGTTCCGGTCATTCGAGACGCCGACAAGAAGAGCATTCGCGACCTGGCAACCGAAGTCGCAACACTCGCGGAGAAAGCCCGCGCCAACAAGCTCACCATCGACGAGATGCGCGGAGGAACGTTCACGATTACCAATCTCGGCGGGATCGGCGGAACCGCGTTCACGCCGATTGTGAACTATCCCGAAGTCGCGATTCTGGGGTTGTCGAAGTCCGCGCTTCAACCGGTGGTGAAGGATGGCGCGATTGTCGCGCGCCTGATGATGCCGCTGTCCCTCACTTACGATCACCGAGTGATTGACGGCGCGGACGGCTGCCGATTCACGGTGCGGCTCGTTCAACTCTTCAGTGACCCGCTACGATTGCTCATGGAGACGTGATAATGTCGCTCTCCCGCCCGCTTGCTGCCATTCTGCTCACTGGTTCCGCCTTCGCGCTGGCTGTTGCCACTCAGAATCCTGAAGTCGCTCCCCCACCGCGAACGCTTCCCGATCCGCTCCCGCTCACAACATCGCCTCCGCAATACTGGAAGGGCAATCTCCACACGCACACGCTCTGGAGCGATGGAGATGACTTCCCCGAAATGGTCGTGGATTGGTACAAGCAACACAACTACCACTTCCTGGCTCTCACCGAACACAACGTCATCGCCGACGGCGAAAAGTGGGTGGACGCGGAGACAACCGCGACCCGCAAAACCGCAGTGGGGAAGTACGTGAAGCGGTTCGGCGAACGCTGGGCCGAATTCCGCACGAACAACAACAAGAAACAGATTCGCTTGAAGCCGTTGGCTGAGTTTCGCAGTCTGTTTGAAGAGCCGGGCAAGTTCCTGCTCGTGCCGGGTGAAGAAATCACGCACAGTTACGCCAAGCGCCCGGTTCACATGAACGGCATCAATCTCCGAGACACCATCAAGCCCCTCAACGGCAGGGACGCCATCGAAACAGTCCGGGTGAACCTGCGGCAAGTGGCCGAACAGCGCACGAAGACCAGTCGGGTGATGATCGCGTTCCTGAATCATCCCAATTTCCAGTGGGGGGTGCGCGCGGAGGAAATGCTTCTGGCTGATGAATTGAAGTTCTTCGAGGTGTTCAACGGGCACCCGAGTGTTCGCAACTACGGCGATGCGTTGCACGCCAGTTGCGAGCGCGTCTGGGACATCACGCTTGCTCTGAGGCTCGGCAAACACAACCTGCCCATCGTCTACGGACTCGCGACCGATGACTCGCACGGTTACCACGAATACGGCATCGGCAAGGTGAACCCCGGTCGGGGATGGGTCATGGTCAAAGCGCCGTTCCTGACGGCCGAAGCGATGGTGAAAGGACTGGACGCGGGCGATTTCTACGCCAGCACCGGAGTTGTGCTCAATGAGATCACGCGCGACGGCAACACGCTGAAGCTGAGCATCCAGACCGAACCAGGAGTGACATACAAGACGGAGTTCATCGCGACGCTGGAAGGAACCGACCTGACCGGCAAGCCGAAGTTCGAGAAGACCAAGAACGGAAAGGAAATTCCGGTCACGGGCGACTATTCGCCAGACATCGGCAAGGTTGTGGCTCAATCCACCGACGCCAACCCAAGCTACACCATGACCGGCAAGGAGTTGTACATCCGCGCGAAGGTGACCAGCAGCAAACCGCACCCAAACCCGTATGCGAAAGGCGATGTCGAAGTCGCCTGGACTCAGCCCGTGGTTCCGTGACGAGTGATGAACCACAGAGGCACAGAGAAGCAGGATTCACCACAAAGGCACAAAGGACACAAAGAAAAGAGAGAATTACCATGAACCATAGACACACGGCCGCAGCGAAGGAGAAAGCCAACGAGTTGTCGCGTGAAGTTATTGGCGCGGCAATCGAGGTTCACCGACACTTGGGACCAGGACTACTGGAGAACGCCTATCAGGTGTGTCTGTGCCACGAACTGACACTCCGTGGCATCCCTTTCCGCCCCAACTCGATCTACCGCTGACGTACAAAGGAATCAATCTCGACTGTGCCTACCGACTAGACATCGTCGTGGACGACTTGCTGTTAGTCGAGTTGAAGTCTGTCGAGAGGATGGAAGCTGTGTTCGAGGCGCAGATCACCTATCTCAAGTTGTCTGGCATTTGGCTTGGCTTGCTGATGAACTTCAACGTCCCTGTCTTGCGGGATGGGATTAAGCGAGTCGTCCAAGACTGAACATTGTCTTTTGTTTTCTTTGTGTCCTTTGTGCCTTTGTGGTTAACTTCTCTCCTCGATCCGCAATGCCGCGATTATCAATCCGCGGATTGCTCCATCCAGGTTTGCGATGCGCGCCAGGTGTCCGACTTGCTCGAAGCCGAGCGAGTCGCACAGCTTTCGGCTCGCTTCGTTGTGGTCGAAGTACATACCAAGCAGCGTGGTGATACCCAGGTGCGGGCACGCGGCAATCATCTGGCGCATCAGTTCGCGCCCAAGTCCCTTCGCCTGAAAGTTTGGCGCAACATACATGCTCACTTCGGCAGTCGCATCGTAAGCGGGCCGACCGCCGTAGAAGGAACTCAGCCCGATCCACGCAACCACTTCTCCATCCACTTCCGCGACCCACAGCGGCCTACGCTTTGGATCATGCTCCGCGAACCACGCGCGGCGGCTCTCCACCGTGACCGGTTCCAGGTCGGCGGTTGCCGCGCGGCCGGGAATCGCCGCGTTGTAGATCGCGACGATTGCGGGCAGATCGTCTGGTGTGGCATCGCGAACGATCACAGTTGCTCTCGATGACTCAGAAAGGTGAATCGGATCGCAGGGCAGTTATGGAAAGATCTTCACCGGTGCTCCGAGCACCACCTCGTCGATGATTGACTTGTCTTTCGCCCCCATCAGGTAACCCTTTCGCATCCGTCCCTTGACGCCGACAGTTGTCTGAGCCCAGAACGACCAGTTCCCGTTAGGCTTCTTCACCCCGTAGACGAACGCGCCGACTTTCTCGTAGGTGTTCTCCACGTCCTTGTTGAACTCCTTCAATCGGTAGCCTGTGGGCAAGGGGTAACTTGTCTTGGCGGTGGCGAACGCCGGAGTCGTGACCCGCGCCCAGTAGTCCTGGCGAGTCCATCGTTTGCAGAGTTGCCCGTTAGCTGCCGGCAACATGTTGTTGATCGTGGTTTGGGCGAGAACGGCTCCGTGTGCTTTGAAGGTTTCGCGGGCATTGCCGTGAGTCACGGTCGGGGCGTTCCGCGGGCCGAGAACTTGGACCGTACATCCAGACAGCGACGAAGTGAAGAAGTAGTTGGCCCCACCGCCCAATACCATCGTCGTCGCCGCATCCGGCAACCACGGCAAGAAGTAGCAAGGCAAGGCGGCGTTCGCGGGGTTATTGTAGAAAATCTCCAGTTTGACCGTGTTCGGTGAAGACTCCAACCCGTGGCGGAACTTGAAGTGGATCGTGGCCGTGTTCAAGGTGTAATTTGCCCCCTGGTAGTTGGGGGTATTGGCCGTTGCGCCCACGACTGGGTTCTGAACCGTGAGCGGTTCAACCACCCACACTGCCTTGCCTGTCAAGTACGCCTCGTGACCCGCGAGGAAACTCGCCATCTGTGACATGTTGCACCCCGGTTGGAACGATGTTCACGTGTTCGGCGGTGTTACGTTCCGCAGCAGACGATTCTTTCATCGGCTTGGGCAGCATCGCGGACAATCACGTCTGCGGTTCCTCGGTGGGCACCGCAACAGATTTGGCTTCCTTAACGAAGAAGAGCAGCATGTTCCTTCCATAAGTACGCACGTCCCACGCGGGCGGGTCGGGGAGTTGGCTCACCGGGAAGCCGTCTTCGGCCTGGATGGTCAACACCGATTCGTCCGGAGCTTTCTCCAGGAGCAGTCGCACAAGCGCGAGGAACTCGTCGATCTTCTCAGTGAGATCAGGAAAAGGCGGGCTGAGGAAGAGGTTCACTGGCTCCTTCGGAGCAATCCACC
Organism: Planctomycetia bacterium; assembly: GCA_022616395.1. GTDB lineage: Bacteria > Planctomycetota > Planctomycetia > Gemmatales > Gemmataceae > Gemmata. The sequence goes on from JAKEEV010000862.1 coordinate 15,213, forward strand.
GCTCGGCCCAGCGATACGCATCCGCCTTGAGAACTTGCACCTTGTCCGAGATGCCGAACTGGTCCGCGTACTTCTGGATGTCCGCGGTCTGTCGCGGGTCTTTCTCAATCAGTCTTGCGCTCGAAGCGCCTCGACTGACCGCTTCCAGCCCGACAACACCTGTCCCGGCGAAGATGTCGAAGAACACGCGGTCGGGGATCGCGTTACCAAGAATGCTGAAGAGCGCTTCTCGCACCACCTGAGGAGTCGGGCGCATCCCCTCGTGAACCACGACGGTCAGTTTCCGCCCGCGAAGCGACCCGGCCACGATCCGAACTTGCGTTTTCTCAAGCATGATGCTCTGACACGATGAAGAAAGGACGAGTTCGCTAACTCGCTCCAGTTCACTATCCGATCTCGGCAGGGCCGCTACAAGCCCTCCGACCCGAACAACTCATCTTTCCCGGTCGAGCGCTTCAGCGCAGCCGGCCTTTTTCCGAATGCATTTGCGAGCTATAAGAGCGCAACTGGTTCTTTGATAGAGGAGGGTTTCCACATGCGAGCCGCCGGTTTCACCCTGGCCGCCATGCTAATCGCTGTTTCGGTCGGGTTGGCTCAGCCCGCGGTGCCCGGCCAACCATTGCCTCCTCCGGCACCTCCGGCACCAAAGGCCGATCCGAAACTCGACGGGCACCTCGCCGAGTGGGAAAAGAAGATGGTCAGCGTCAACAACCTGTTTGCGGAGATCACACTGAAGCGAACTGACACGCTTCGCAAACAGGACAAGCAATACACCGGCTCCGTGTTGTGCATGAAGCCGAACTTCGCCCGGATGCGGTTGACCTACACCGCAAACGACAAGGACTACGAGACATTCATCTGCAACGGCAAGGCGGTGTATCACTACGCCGGTCTGGAGAAGACGATCACCGAGTTCAAGTTGCCGGAAAAGGGCGCGGGGGTCGATAACCTGATGCTCGATTTCCTCGCGGGCATGAAGGCGAAGGACGTGAAGGAGCGGTTTGAAATCACGCTGTTCAAGACTGATGAACACTACGTCTACTTCGACATCAAGCCGCGACTGGGGAAAGATCAACGCGAGTTCAAGCACATGCGACTGGCTCTCTACGGACCGGGACCGAAGACCGCGAAGTTCGCGTACCTGCCCGCCCAGGTGTACATGCTCAAGCCCAACGACGATGTGGAGCAGTGGTCGTTCACCAACCCACGGCTCGACATCCCCGGAGTCGCCGCGAAGGAGTTCGCGTTCGTCCCCATCAAGGAGTTCAAGTTCCAGCAAGCTCCTCCGCAGCCAGGCCCGATGCCAAAGGCTCCCGTTCCTCCCGGCGGAGCAGTTCGGCCAGGCAAGCCGTGAGAACCAACGTAGGACAGGCTTCCAGCCTGTCTGATTGTCGGAGCCGGAAGCGTCAGCGACGGGATTTCTGATTGTCGGAGCCGGAAGCGTCAGCGACGGGATTTCTGATTGTCGGAGCCGGAAGCGTCAGCGACGGGATTTCTCTCTTTGCCTCCGCGATGGCGTTTTGGATAACTAACCCGTCGCTGACGCTTCCGGCTCCGATTCAATGACGCTTCCGGCTCCGATTCAATGACGGCCCAGAAAGCCTGTCCTACGAATAGCTCGAAGCCCGCAATCACTTGCGGGCTTCGTGTTTTTCCCATTTTCTCATTCCCCTTTCACGCTCTCGGCGTAACGATGTTGGCAACCGGCGGGTGCGGCCGCGCGGTTTCAACTCTCATCAACTCGCACGGGGGGATGTCACGCGGGCAATTCGATGTGTGATGGTGGCTTTCCTGGCCGCGGTCATCGTGACCGTGGCCGGCGCTCAGCCGGGCGGCTTCCGCTTTGGTCCGATCGACCCGACCCTGGCGGTCATCGACAACGCGGCGCTTCAGGAAGAATTGAAGGTCACTGCCGCTCAGAAGGACAAGTTCAAGGGCGTGGTCGAGAAGCGGACCGAACTGACCAAGAAGCGCACGGAACTGTTCGCCAAGGGCTTCAAGGACATCGACAAGGACGCGCTCACCAAGCTGAACGAAGACTCCACGAAGCTGAACGAGGAAATCAAGAAGGTGGTCGAGGGCACACTGAACGCCGACCAGAAGAAGCGCCTGAAGCAGATCAACGTTCAGGTGATGGGCCTCAACGTCTTCGCCGATCCCGACACGAAGGGTGGAGGAGGATTCGGAGGTAAAGACCGTCCCGCCTTCAACGATGCCCAGAAGGCCACGATCAAGGAAGTGAACGAGGCCTTGAAGCTGTCCGAGACACAAACGAAATCGTTCCGGGGAATTGTGACTGAGTTCAACAAGGATCAGCGGGACATTCTCAAGGAAGTGGGCTTCGGCAAGAAGGCCGATCCAGACAAGCGCGCTGAGGCGAACAAGTAGATCGAAAAGATCCGCAAGGAGGCATTCGGCAAGGTCGAGGACGCGCTCGACGCCAACCAGAAGAAGACCTGGAAGGATCTCGTCGGCGCACCGTTCGACACCACCAAGTTGCAACCGGCACCGCCGCGCCGAAGAAGGACTGACCGCACTCGCCTCGCGTGAGTAAACTGGAAGCCCGTCCGACGAATCGGACGGGCTTCGTTCGTTTCCTCTGTCACGGAACTGCCATGCCCGATGAACAATCACCCGAAGACCGCGAGCAACCCGGGGAGAATCGCCGATCGGATCGTCGCAACCGCCGCGATGACCGTGATGAGCGCGACCGAGACCGCGACAGAGACGAAGAAGACGACTGGGATGAGGAAGACGAGTACGAAGACCGCCCGCGCCGGCGAAGACGCCGACCAAGACAGCCAGAATACGACCCGGCTCTGAAGATGGTGGTGCCTCTAAACACTTCGGCGCTGGCGATTGTCGCGGGCTATCTGGGACTGATCTCGGTGCTGTGTTTCCCGGCTCCGTTCGCGCTCTTGTTCGGCATCCTCGC
>JAKEEV010000863.1 GCA_022616395.1 Planctomycetia bacterium
CGGTGCGCGTCGAAAACACCGTCGGGCTGACGCCGCGACGCTCACAAAACACCGTCGGGCTGACGCCGCGACGCTCACTTTGGCAATGGCACCTGGGTCTTGCTTCCGATGTACGCGATCAAATCGCGCACCTGATCTCGCGTCAGCGCATCGAGTTGACCTTCGGGCATGATCGAAATCGGCGAATCCTTCACGCTCTCCACATCATCGAGCGGAAGAATCATGCGCTCCGTGGCGGTTTGAACCACGAGGCGGGCCGGCGTGCGCTCGGTGATGATGCCGGTAATCGTGCGCATGTCGGTCGTGCGGACAACCGACATGCGGAAGTCGCGGCCAACCTCCGAGGTTGGGTCGATGATGTTCGAGAGCAGGTAATCAAGGTCCGTGCGATTGGTTCCGGTTAAGTCGGGGCCAATTGTTCCGCCTTCGCCGAAGAGTTTGTGACACTGCTGGCAGGTCTTGGTGTAAATCAGCCGGCCGTTGGCGAGATTGGCGTTCTTCAGCGCGGCGGGCGTGAGCTGCGATTTGTACTTCGCCAGTTGCTTTTGCTTGTCGGCGGCTGTCTCGCGTACTTCGCCCCAAACTTGCTTCAGGCGTTCCGTCACCTTTGCATCACCCAGCGCGAACAGTTGCCGGGCCACGAACGCCGAAATATCGCCGCTCGGAATCTTCTTCGCTTCCACCGCGTCAAGCAGTGGTAGCGCATATTCCTTACGCGAAGCGAGTGTTGCGACCGCGTCCTGTTTCTCGTCGGTGGTCAGTTCTCCGTACATCGCGAGGATGCGTTTTGGGGTGTCCGCGTGTGTGTAAGCCGCCAGTCCGCGAATCGCAGCGCGCCGAGTGGCCTTGTCGTTCAGTTGGTTGTGAAGAACCGGAGCCAGATCGGGTACGCGCTTCTCGACAAGCGCTTCGATTGCTTTGATGCGCTCGGCTGGAGTCGCGGAGGTGTTCGCAATGAGTTTGCGAAGATCAACCAGCGCCTGCGGGTCTCCGAACACCAGAGCGAGCATCACTGCGAGTTCGCGAAGCTCGCTCTCCTTGCGTGTGCTGAGTTTGGCATACGCCGCGGGCCAGCCGGCGGGCATCGTAAATGATTTGCGTCCGCGCATTCCTTCGCGTGTTCCCCGCAGCAGATCAAGTTGAGTCTTTTCGTTGGCAAGCACCAGCGCGGCAACCAGAGGAGCGAGATTGCCCTTTTCGCCTTTGGCGAGGGCATCATCCACGACGCGGCGGGCGATGAACTGTCGCACGAGGGGA
>JAKEEV010000864.1 GCA_022616395.1 Planctomycetia bacterium
TTGACTTTTGTACAGTAATGGCGCATACTGGAGGAGAGGGAACCGGCACGCCAGACCGACCACCCTGCGCGCCGGCAGCCACCCAACCCAGCGCCAGACAAGCGCAAGACAAGCGTGAGGCATTACCGCCGGGGGGTGGCCTTTCTAAACCCCATGAATTCCAGCGTTTGCTCGCCATAAAGGCCACCTGGCCCCTCTCCAATACGCACCAAACCCCACAAAACATGGGCGAAAGAGAGCAAGAAGAAAACCGGGGGGTGGCGGGGGGAGGGGAACGACACCCCTCAGACGCAATCGCTGATCCCCCCGCCTCTGAGGCAACACAACAATCCATCAACCCACTCGGGCTGTTGTCTCTGGCGACATTCTGTCGTGTGGTCCGCGCTCTCCAAGTGCGGTTCGGTTTTCGCTGCTTCGTGGCGAACGCGGAGCGAGCAGACCACACCGAAAACTTCCACGCAACTGGCTACTCTCCTCCCTTGCCGAACCATGTCTTCAAGGCGTTCAGTTCCTTGTCAAGGCGTTCCCAGTCCTTGCGGATTCGCGAGTCTGGCTCACCCGGCGGGTTGCCGTGGAGGATCTTCTCGATGTTCTTCCGTTCCGTGGAGGTCATGTACCAGTTCAGCGCCGCGGGGCGAGTCAGTTCGATTCGCGTGCTGTGGAAGAACCCTGGCTGATAGTCCTCGTTGAACGTTGCGTGCAGACGGTCTACCCACTCGCTGTTACGGTGATAGGCGATGTTTCCGCGTGCGCTTAACACCGCGTCCAATGGAGCGCTGACTGCCGACAGGAGGTCGCTGAACAATCCCCCGCGACTGTCCGTTAGCGTTGGCTCGCCGGTTTGCGAATCGATGGACGCAAAGAGCCGCCCGCCCTCGGAAAGCGGATAGGCCCGAATCTCGATCAGCGCGATTCCCGACGTGTGGAGCTTCAACTGGCTCGTGTTTTCGGGATCAAGCAGCCACGCGGCCATCAGGCCCACTCCGTAGTTGTCGTAATAACCCGCGTCCACCACTCTGCGCGCGGGAGTCGTCGGCAGACTGACCGCCGGGCTGATGACGGGGAACGTTGCACTCATTCGAGCCGCGGTGCTTACCTTGAATCCGTGCGATGTTCCCCACTCCCATCTGTACTGCGCGGCTTCTTCGGGCGTCAGGTCCGGGAAAAGCCTGTGGAACTCGACTCCCGAGCGGCAAATCTGTTCGGTCTGCGAATCCGAGCTGGTGAGCGTTTGCAAATTCAAGTTGGTGATGAGGAGCCGACGCGAGTCCTCCACCATCATCGGGGAGAAAACCAGCGACGGCCGCTTTCCTCCCCACTCGCCGGTCTTCTTCTCTTTGTCTCCACGAAGAGCAGTAAAGGTTTTGTCAAAGGGATTGCGCCCCAGTCTTTGCTTCGCGCTGAGTCCCCATTTCCATTCGAGCGTCTGCCCGCGATCCCACGTCGCGTGCTTCCACGGAGGAACGAACACCGTGTTCCACATCAAGTCTCGCACGACCAGTGACTGAGCGGTTCGCGTGAGTGAATCATCGGCCAGAATCTCGACGTAGCTGTTCCTCCGACTCTCGAACTCTTCGGGCGAGACGGTCTCGCCATCGTCCGGGTAGTCCGCAACGAAGAGAGTGGCTCCCACCATTCCACCGCTGGCACCAGTGACCATGCGGACGTGTTTGCGGAACGGACTGTGCCCCGGCTCGGTGCCGGGAATCTTCTCTTCCAGCCGACGCAGGACAACCGCCGTCCAGACCGCGGCCCGGATTCCGCCTCCGCTTGTGCAGATGAAAATCAGCTTCGGTTTCTGCTTTTCACCGCTGTCGCGAACTGGATGCGAGTTTCCCCACTCCTCGCTCAGCGCCCGCACAGGCGCGGTCGAGTCAATCAGCCGTTCCTCGGCGAACTTCTTTCCCTTCGGCAGAACTTGTTTGTTAAAGACGTCTCGTTCTTCGCCTTCCTTGGTGGGATCCCACAGCGGAGTTTTGCGCGAGTAGTCGATCCCGGCAAACTGAAGCTTGTAGTTGTTCTCCTCGTAACGCTCGGTGGAGTTCCAGACCATCAACCCAATCACGATCACTGCGAACACCAGTCGCTGAACGTGCAAGTGGAACGCGAAGAACCCGTACACCATGCTGAACACGATCAGCATCAGAGCCACCAGAGACACCAGGCCCGTCAGCGAGAAGCCCGGCACGGTCTCATCCAAAATCGCCACCGCGACCAGTAGCAGCCCCAGGACGCAGAACGAAACGAAGAGCAAGTACACCGCGATTCCGTGGAGCGGCAATTCCTCTTTCGGGACCGGATCGGTGTGGAGGCCGGTGAGATAGTCGCGGACCTTTTTCCGGAACAATCCCTCCTCGGTCACGACCGGCGCGATGCGGAAGTCGAGCATGCACTCCCGGTAACTGGTGTCGCTCCCCCAGTGCAAGCGTTCATCGCAGAGGAAGAGGAAGTAGGCGAAGAAACCCGCCGCGATGTACCCGACGAGGAACGGCAACAGGTAGTTCCGCTCCCACATGTAGTCGGAGAAACCCGGTTCCTTTGATGTGGCCGCCACATACAACTTCGGCCCGATGAAAAACACCAAAACTAAAAGCTGTGTCCAAAGCAGATACTTGCCGAGCAATCGCACCTCATCCACGTTGCTCGGCAGGAGCGTGCCGGGGAACTTGGCGAGAATACCCGGCTTCGGATTGTTGGGGTCGGGCTTGACTGGGCCAACCAGCCACTCTGGACGATAGAGGAGGTAATTCAAAAACAGGATGACGCCCGCGAGCATCCCGACGGTGATCCCGGTACCGAACTGGATGAGGGGGTTTTCGTGCCAGAAGAGATGTTCGGCACCCACCTCGCTCCCCAGTCCGCCCCACGCAATCAGATACAGCAACAGAAGCTGGAGCGTGAGCAGCGGATACGCCAACAGCCACCGGAAGACGGCCTCGATGCTCTCCGCCAGACGCTTGAGGAAGAACAAGACCCAGCCGAAACAGCCGCGTTGAGCTGGTGGGGCCGAATCGCCCCGCTGAGTGGGAGGAGAAGAAGCGGGCGGGTCGCCGCTGGAGTTGCCGTTCGTGGGGGCGCCTGAACTCATTGTTCGTTCCCTCTACTGACCGGTCGATCATCTGTGTGAAGTGTAATCGCACGCGCTGCGGTTGTCATTGGTCATTGGTCATTGGTCCGCAGTTCTCGTGTGGAAACGATGTCGCGCGCCAAGCCCACCGATGACCAACAACCAATGACCAATGACTAATGACGAACACGCGCTTGCCCGGCGATTCGGCACGCCGTAGAGTCTGCGGTGAACCGAATCACGGGCAACTCGCCTTTCCCACTTTCATGAGGAACGCAAAATGGGCTTCTCGCAAACTCCCAATAAGCCTCACCAGACTGGTAAGGGCAGCTATCACAAGATCGGACTTGTTCGCGGACAGTTCGGAGGCGTGGACTTCGCCAAGTGGCTGAAGTTCGTCCAGGAATCGGGCTTCGATGGCTACGAGGAAGCGACCTGGGAGGGGCAATTCGATCTGCGACAGGCGGACACTGACTCAGGAGCAGCGGCCTACGCGAAGCAGCGCTATGAAACCGCCAAAGTGCACGGGCTGGAGATTTTCACTCTGGCAACTCACCTGCAAGGGCAAGTTTTGGGCGATGAACCGAGCGCCAAGACTCTGAACTTCTGTCGGCCAGGCGAAGCCCGTGCTGCTTACAAGGCGTGGCGCGCTGGGGGGAACAATCCTCCGCGCACCGATCCTTATTATGTGCCGCCGGAAGTCGGCAAGCTGATCCACAAGGAGGCCGAACGCGATCTGCTCGCGTGCGTGCGGATGGCCGGACATCTCTCAAAGCTCCAGAATCGCAGAGTGGCGTTACCGGGCTTTGTGGGCAGCCCCGCGAACTGTTGGAGCCACTGGTTCCTCTTTCCACCGCTGCCGACCGAGATGGAAGGCTACAAGCTCCCCGACGTGCGTGATGTGTCGTTGGAGTTACTCGCCGAGCGGTTCGGCCCGGTTTGGAACGAGTGCAAGAAGTACGGAGTGACGTTCGACCTGGAATGCCACCCGTCCGAGCGCGCGATGGGGGACCTCGAGAGCGCGAGCGATTACATCAACTTCATGTGCAAGAAGGGCTACGAGGGCGTGGTCGGGTTTAACCTCGATGGCTCGCACCTGGAGTGGCAAAACGTGAGCGTGATCCAGTTCATTCGCGAGTTCAAGGACTTCATTCACTGTGCTCACGTCAAGGGCGTGTGGGTGGCTCGCGAACACTGCCGCGGCGGTCGGCTGGGTGGGCACCGCGACATGAATGCCTGGACGAACGGCTGGCTGTTCGTGACAGCCGGCACAAATCGCGATGCGAACAGCCTCGAAGAAATCTTCATCGAGTTGAACCGCGTGGGCTTCGACGGCGCGGTGAGCATCGAGTGGGAGGACAACGACGCGGACCAGTTCGCCGGCGCTCGCGCGGCACTGGCGAACTGCCGCAAGGCCGACCTGCCGCCAAGCGGCCTCAAGCATGATGAGGCGCTCAAGGGGTGAGAGACTGAGATGAACAGGGTCAATGCGCTTGTTCAGGTGTGGTACGATGGTTTTGGAGGTGACTCAGGGGCAAGGTAATTCTCGACGCCGAGACGCGGGCCAAGCTGAATGGCCTTTCGGAGGGCTTGAACTCTACGATGAATCAGGCACGTTACTCGGCTACTATCTACCGCCGAAGATGTACGCATCGTTGGCGATCCCGGTCGACCCGCCATTCACCGAGGAGGAGTTGAACGCTCCGATTGACCTCAGCGATCCCGGTCGGCCGTTGGAAGACATCCTCGCGGACCTGAGAAAGCGATGAATTACACCGTGCGCTGGTTGCGCCCCGCCGAGGCCAAACTCCAGGCGCTCTGGTTGAGGGCAGCAGACCCGGAAGTCATCGCCGAGGCCGCGGACGCGGTGAACCGCATTCTTCGCGACAACCCGTTCGATCAGGGCGAGTCGCGCGGACGTGCGGATCACCGCGTCTGGTTCCACCCCCGTTGTGTGTCCGCTTTCTCATCGACGATGCGGCGAAAGTGGTCTACGTCGCGGCAGTGAGGTGGACTGGGTTCTGAACATCCTACTCTCCAAACCTCAACTCCCCGAATTCCTCAAGGGGTGAGTCATGCCCCGCGCATTCTTGAGTATGCTTGCCCTGCTCGCGTGCGCGGGCGGGGGACTCGCGCATGACTACTGGCTCATGCCGGAGACGTTTTCGCCGAGGAACGGCGACTCAGTCGGCGTGCGCATGTATGTCGGAGAAGGCTTCAAGCCGGAGAAGGAGATCGCGTATGAGTCGAAGAAGACCGCGGCTGTGCAACTGGTCTCCGCGAACAAGATTGTGAAGGACTTCCCGGACTTGAAAGACGGAAACAAGCCCGCGGTCACCTTCAAGATGGACACGAAGAACACCGCTGTGCTGCGACTGGATCGCGCCTGGTCGAGCATCACGTTGAAGGCGGACAAGTTCACGGAATACCTCAAGGAAGAGGGGCTAGACGAGATAGTCAAGGCTCGCGCGAAGGCCGGTGAATCCGATGCGGATGGCAAGGAACGCTATCGGCGATACCTCAAGACGATTGTGTTCGCGGGGGGAGAGCTGGATGATTCGCCGACCAAGCCACTCGGTCAGATGCTAGAGATCGTACCCGGCAAGAATCCTTACGCACTCAAAGTTGGCGACGAATTACCTGTGCGCGTGCTGTTCCAGGAGAAGCCGCTCGCTGGCTTGAAGCTCTCCGCATATCACCGAGCCGGAGGCACGCTCACGACTCTCTCCGCGATCACCGACAAGGATGGCAA
>JAKEEV010000865.1 GCA_022616395.1 Planctomycetia bacterium
CGCACCTTCGCGAACTCGGATTGATGTTCAACGCCCTCCGCGACTCCGCGGTGAAAGTTCTGTGCGGCGAAGCGTTCTTTCAGAAACTCGAACTCATTCGATTGGGAGCGAACCCGTTCACCGAACGCGCCCGCGAGCAACTTCAGAAGCACTTCGGCGACCGAGTCACCTTCGCCCACGAACGCGAACCGGAGCGACTCTACACCGTGCAGGACGACCGCCTGACGGTGGGCTGGGGAAAAGACTTCACGCAGTACATGGTGATGGGCGGATTTGAACAGGTGCCGGTCGCGTTTTTCGACCACGCGGGGAACTTACTTCGAGTCGACGAGCGGGCCGTCAAGCAACCGAAAGGCGCGGACGACCGCACCCGGTTCACAAACCTCGACCGCGTTCGCGACAAATGGTTGAAGGAACTCGGTTACAAGTCGGGAGCGGTAATCAAGGTGAAGGCGTTCCGCTTCCCGACCGGAGAGGGCATTACGCCATTCAACTGGTGGGCCGAAACTTACGACCCGACGCACCCACAACACGGCGAGCTAAATGACGCAGTCCAGCAGTGGTTGGAAGACGGTCAGTATCGGTTCGACTTTGTCGGCGATGACAACTGGTTCGACCGCGACGGCGAAGTGACCGACACGTGAGGGCATTCTGTGGAGCGCGGGCGTGCCGGTCAAGACGCTTCGTGAATAAGCGGAAGCGAGTTGATCCGTGAAGGTTGGCGGGCGGGACGCCCGCGCTCCACGGAACGGCAATTCACACCTCGATCTTCTTCCACTTTCCGCTGGCGAAGCGCAGGCCGAAGAACACTCCGCGAACCCACAGGTCCGTACACATCGCCACCCACGCTCCGAAAAGCCCCATGTCGTACCCGCGCACAACACCCAGCGGTCCGAGATACACCTGTTGTGAAGTGAGCAAGTACGCAAGCGGAATGCGCACTCCCAAAAAGCCGAACCAACTGAACAGCACCGGCACGCGAGTATCCCCCGCTCCGCGCAGAGCCGCCGCGAAGATGATCTGACACGCTAACGCGGGCATTGCGATTGCGATGAGTCGCAACACAGGCACGCCGGTGTCGATTACCGGTTGCAGGTGCGGGTCGGGGCAGAATACGCGGAACATTGGCTCCGCGAAGATCACGAACATTAGCCCCATGAAGCACATCACGCCTCCGCCGATGGCGTAAGCCGTCCATCCGCAGCGCGCGGCGCGAGTGGGGTCGCGAGCGCCGAGATTCTGACCCACGAGTGTCATCGCGGCCGTTCCGAATGCCCCGCCGGCCATAAAACCGAGAGCTTCCCACCGCAGCGCGATTCCATGCGCGGACGATGCAGTGTCTCCGAGCTTGTTCACGAGACTCAAAAACCACAACTGGCACGCCGCAACCGAAAGACTGTCGATGGCGGCCGGCACGCTCACCCAGAGCATCCGACGGATCAACTCGAAGTCGGGAAGCAGGTTCTCCGCGTGCAACTTCAACCCGGACTTTCCGCGTGCGAGAATCACCAGAAGTAGGATGCAGCCGATGACGTGACTTAACCCAGTTCCGAGCGCGATCCCAACGAAGCCCAAACCGCTCCACGATCCGATTCCGAAACACAGCGCCCACGCCAGAGGCACGTTGAGCACCGCGACCAGACCAAGCACCTTCAATCCAGTTTTCGTATCGCCTGCACCGGCCAGACACGCGACACACGCCGATTCGACAATCTGAAACGCCAACAGAGCCGCCAGCGGAGTGAGGAACTCCATGCATACGCGGGCCGCGTCTCCGGTGAGTTTCAGAGCTGCAATGAGATCGGGAAGCCAGATGAGTGCCGCGACGGAGCCGAGAGCGCCGAAGACGAACGCGAGCAATACCGACTGACCGGTTGCGTGCTTCGCGAGTGTCCAGTCGTTTGCGCCAACGAAACGCGCGACCAGAGCGGTACTCCCCACACTCACGAGAACCGTGTAACTGGAGACGAACCAGTAGAGATAACCCGCGGTTGTGAGTGCCGAAAGATAAGCGGCACGCTGCTCCGGGTTGGGCAGTTGGAACCGACCGGCGAGGAACTGGTCGGAGAGTTGCACTATCAAGTGCAGATATTGCTGGGCAAGGGCAGGAAGAGCCAGCGCCAGCACTTGCCGCCACAGCCGTCGTGCCAGTTGTTGGCCCACTGCGTTGGGATTCGTTTCAAGTTCCACGTTCCAAGTTCCACATGAAAAGCAGCGGAGTTTGCAACTTCGGTTGCGGAGCAACCCAGCCGACAACGTGGAACGGAAAACTGGAAACTCACCTACTCACTTGCTGCTCTTGCTGGCTTTGCGACGCGACTTGGAGCTGCTCGTAACCGGAGGCGGTTCGCCCTTGATCCACAGAACCACGCGGAACGGCCCAAGCGTGAGCACGCCCAGCACGTTCGGCTCGGTGCCGGGAGTAAACACCCCCGGCCGGAGTTTGTAGATCACCTTTCGACCATCCTTCTCGTCGTCCAAAATCCCGGCCTGTCGCATCACACCGAGGTGGTGCGACATGTTCACCATCGGGATATCGACGAGATCGGCCAGCGTGCCCACATTCTGAGGCCCGCGCGCCAACTGCCACAAAACCCGCAGGCGTGTCGGTTCGGCTACCGCAGCGAGCAGCGCCGCTACTTTCCGGGCTTCGGAAAACTCGGTCATCGTGGATACCAGTGCGTGCCGGGGACGATGTAACGGGCAGGATAAAAACGGGAATTGAAATCCTATCGACGGACCCGACGTTGTGCCACTCTGCTGAATAGAAATGAGAGCGAAATGCAAACCGTGCGAACGCATCTTCGCATTCGCACGGTTGGTTGAAGCGAACAAGACGAGAGCCGGCGGTGGGTTTCGCACCCACATCGTCCGAGGTACGAGCTCGGTGCCTTTCTGGGTCGTGCCACACCGGCGTGGAGAGTAATCAGTGAACAGTCATCAGTGAACAGTCATCAGTCATGGGCCTTTGTCGTCGGGACCGATTACTGATGACTGTTCACTACTGATGACGAGGGCGGCTTGGGGGGAGTCGAACCCCATCTCCTCAGCCTTCACAGGGCCGCGTGCTACCGCTACACCACATGCCGCATCTCAGCGGTCAGAGGACAGAGATCAGAAGACAGAAATCAGAGGTCAGAAATCAGGTCTTGGTTTTCACTGATCTCTGACTTCTGACCTCTGTCCTCTTCTTCAGTGATCCTGGGTGGAATCGAACCACCGACTTCCTCCGTGTCAGGGAGGCGCCCTGAGCCGCTGGGCCACAGGATCAATCCAGTGAACAGTGAACAGTCATCAGTAATCAGTGCGCAGAAAGGACTGAAGACTGATCACTGATGACTGTTCACTGTTCACTGACGGAATACCCCAGCCAGGATTTGAACCTGGAACGCCGCGTTCGAAGCGCGGAATGATTTTCCGTTTCACCACCAGGGCAAGTTTTCTCTGATAACTGATAACTGTTCACTGATGACTGATCACTGATTACTCAAGGCGGAGGGGGAGGGATTTGAACCCTCATGCCCGTGAAGGCTACCGCGTTAGCAGTGCGGCCCGGCCAACCTTATCCGGTTCCCATCCGTAAGAGCGAGCGACAGAAGGTCAAGTAGGACGGTCTTCCTAGGCCGTCTGTCTTGAAGAGACGGCCTGGAAAGCCCGTCCTACTTGATTGCTTCCCGCTAACTCTCCACACCGAGTTCTTCTCGGAGTTTTGTGATCGAGTTGTGTTCAGCTGCCGCGGGTCGTGGAACGAACCCCAGTCGGCCGGACCATTGTTCAGGCCCCACGCCCGCGGACGCCGAACACAACTCGATCTGTTCTGATGTCGCGTCTTGTATTGACGCGACCAAGTGGACCCGCCGGGAGTCGAACCCGAGCTGCCGGCATGCCATACCGGCGTCATACCGCCTAGACCACAGGCCCAGAGGACAGAGATCAGAGATCAGAAGACAGAAACCAGACAGTTCACTCACAGTTCTCTGTTTTCTGTCCTCTGGCCTCTGTCCTCTGAAGTGGACCCGCGGGGACTTGCACCCCGATCTCCCGCGTGCGAGGCGGGCGTCTTCCTATTGGACTACGGCCCCAATTCAGGAGTCAGGGATCAGGAGACAGGAGTCAGACAAGCAGCCATTCGGGTCGCTTCTGATTCCTGTCTCCTGACTCCTGACTCCTGGAGTGACCGAGGTGGGAGTCGAACCCACACAACACAGGCTCTCAACCTGCCGGCTCTACCGGTTGGCCTACCCGGTCATTGTTCAGTTGCGATGCCCGGGGATCGAACCCGGCGTCCAGGCTTATGAGACCCGGTTGAGCACCAGCCCGCCCGCAATCGTTGTGTTGGGGAAAACCCCCCACGGGTTCCCCAAAACCCTCCTGCATTTGCAGACCTGGGAGTTGAACCCAGCATCCAGGCTTATGAGACCCAGTCGGGCGCCGGCCCGTCTGCAATGTTTCTTCCAGTGGTGACGGTGGGATTCGAACCCACACTACCCACGTTCTAAGCGTGGTGACTGCTACCAGTTGGTCTACATCACCAGTTCGGGAGACAGGAGTCAGGAATCAGGTGTCAGACAAGCCGCTGATCCAGATGGTTTCTGTCTCCTGATTCCTGACTCCTGGAGTGACCCGTGGGGGAATCGAACCCCCACTTACAGGTTGAGAACCTGTCGTCCTGAGCCGTTAGACGAACGGGCCGTGTATCGAACCTCAATCACTCGCAGGCGGCTCGTACGGGAATCGAACCCGTATCGTCAGGTTGACAACCTGGTATCCTGGCCGTTGGAAGAACGAGCCTCTTTGGAGCGGAACTCGGAGCGCGGAACGCGGAACTGAAAACTAGCCCCTGTTTTGTCTTCGTTCCGCGTTCCCAGTTCCGCGCTCCGCGCTTCTTCAGTGCCCCGGGTGGGAATTGAACCCACATTGCCCTAAAGGGCGCCTGTTTTACAGACAGACTCGCGGACCACCGCTCCGAAGGCATTCGAGTAGCACGGGTGGGAGTCGAACCCACACTCTCCAAGGTTTGAGCTTGGCCGCTCTACCAAATTCGCGTACCGTGCCTCTTCATCTCAGGAGTCAGGGATCAGGAGTCAGTCATTCCCCGAGTGTCTTGCTGACTCCTGACTCCTATTTCCTGATCCCTGACCCAGAGCCTCCGGTGGGAATCGAACCCACACGTCCGTCATACCAAGACGGCAAGCTTCCACTACATCACAGAGGCCTCTGTCTTCTGTCTTCAATTCCGCATTCCGAAATCCGCATTCCGAATTCGGAAGAGCGCCCAGTGGGAGTCGAACCCACACGTCCGCCATGGCAAGGCGATAGGCTACCGCTACATCATGGGCGCAGTTTTCTGTCTTCAATCCACATCCCGCAATCGCCAGAGCATCCGGCGGGAGTCGCACCCGCGTTGCCACCCACCCCCAACCCCCTCCCTCCCTACAGGGAGGGGGGGCAAGGGGGTGGGTTGCTGCTACACCACGGACACAGTCAGTAGAAGCGGTGGGAGTCGAACCCACGTGATCCCGCTTAAGAGGCGGGTGCCTCGCCGACATCGGCCACACTTCCATTCAGCAGGTGGGTGAGGAATCGAACCCCACAGGCACACGGCCGTCGGTTTTGGAAACCGAGTGCGCTCCCAGGCTGCACCCCACCTAGTCAGTCATTCGTCATCAGTCATTAGTCATCGGTCATCAGAGAAACCCGCACTTGCTTGCTGATGACTAATGACTAATGACTAATGACGACCGAAGCACCCCGTGCGGGAGTTGAACCCGCCTTGGCGATTTGAAGGACCGCCGACCTCACCCGAAGTCGAACGGGGCGTTTGGGCATACCCAGCCGGCTTACGCCGGCGGTTCGACGCGCTCATCACCCGGAAAAGCGAACCGGCCGGGGGTCGCTTCTTACCCCCGGCCGGCGTGAGTGCCATTTCAGTTGGCAAACCGGGGTTTATCCGCTTGTATCGCTTTCAAGATTCAAACCCAAACCTAATGCAATACCACTCTCATGCCGGGCGGCGAGATAATGCATCTTCGCGACGACCGCGCATGTGGCGTCGGTCGTAAGACGAAGTTCAGTGCTCGCGTGCCAACGGGTCATTGGTTGTATTGGTTGTAGGTGGTGTACCAGTTTGATGCGGGTTATGCGTTTCTGGATTCTTATTCGCCGCGTTACTCTAGATAGACGCAGAACCTATCCTCTGGTTCGCTCGAAATTCGATTTTTTTTCGCCCTTCTTGAGAATCTGCCCATGAACGATCTGGAACCCTGGATGCGGC
>JAKEEV010000866.1 GCA_022616395.1 Planctomycetia bacterium
CGAACCGCGTCGCGCACCGCGTCTTGCACTGCCGTTTGCCGGAGCGATTCGGGGTAGAAGATGTAGAGATCGCCACCGGCGTATGGCGGCGGGCGATAGAGGATTCGCAATCGCAGACAGCGGTATTCCGTCCCTCCGACCACCACCGGCACACCGAGCGAGTGATCTTCGGCTTCGGTTGCGAGTGTGACGACGGGCACATCGGCAGGAGGAGGAGGAATCGGCTCGATCGTGGACTCTGACGGAACGCCCAGGCGTCCTTCTGGGGGAACGAAGAGGAACTCCGCTCCAGAGAGTCCCTTCATCTGTTCGAGAATGGGTTTGGTGAATCGGAACTGACTTCTCTCTTCGGTGAGTGTGCGGGCAACGGCCCACTGTTGAGCCGCGAGTCTGCGTTCTGCGGTGCGTTCGGCATTGCGAGCCGCACTCGACGCGGCCCACGCTGTCGCCGCCGCATCCCCGATCAGCAGAAGCGCCAGCGGCAATAGCAAACGATAGCGAAGCGAAAGACGCATGGGGTTGGGGACTACTTACTGATCTTGCATTTCGGCAATGCCTCCTGAAGTTCCTTCACGCCAGCGGCTGTGACTCCGGTGCCGCGGAGGTTCAGCGAGGTGAGCGTTTTCACTTCCCGAAGTTCCTTCACGCCGGCGTCGGTGATCTGAGTGTCTCGAAGGTCGAGCGTCGAGAGCTCGGGGAGTTCCTTCAGTTCCGCAAGGCCCTTGTCGGTGATCTTCGTGTTGTAAAGATGCAACGCGCGGAGAGTCTTCAGTTCCTTGATTTCAGCCAGCCCCGCATCCGTCACCGGAAGGAGTCCCAGCGACAGAGCGCTGAGTTCCTTGAACCCTGCAAGTTCCTTCAACCCCGCCTCCGTGACTTTTGTGCCGCTGAGGTCGATCGTCGTGAGCTTGGCGAAGTCCGCGAGTTCCTTCAGCCCCGCATCCGTCACCGATGTGCCGTAGAGGTTCAGTGTGGTTACTTCGTTCGGGGAAGTGGGGCGTTTCTCGTCGCGCGCGCTTGCTCTGGTGATCGCATGAAGCACTCCCGCTTCACGCAGAGCGCGCACCGACGCATCTGTTATCTGAGGAACACCGAGCGTGAGCGTATGAAGCTTGTCGAGTCCCTTGAGGTCTTTGAGTCCCTTGTCGGTTACCTTCGTGTGGCTCAGGTGAAGCGCGGTGAGGTCTTTGAACTCCGCCAGCGCATTCATCCCCGCATCGGTTACCTGCGTGTCGCGAAGATCGAGAGCCGTCAGAGTCGCAACTCCTTGAAGATTCTTCAACCCCGCGTCCGTCACCTGCGAACCGTGCAGATACAACTCGAATGAAAGCTCCAAATCGGGGAACTTCTTCAGAACCGCAGGGATCTGCTTTAAGTCCGCGTCGGTCGCGGTCGGAGACATCGTGAAGATGTGCCGGGGTTTCGCGTTGGGTCGCGGGAATGCCTGATAGAAGGCACCGATCTGACCGAAGGCCGCGCGTATCTCCTCGAGTTGCTTGGGAGTCGGTTCTTCCGCCCGGATTCCGCTTCCCGTCGCCAAAAGAAGGACACCGAGAACAAGCGACAGCACAGACAGAAACTTCATGGTCGGCTTCTCCGAAAATGTGGGAATGCGGCGACCATGCCACGATTCAAAGTAGTAGGCACACGCCGTGTGCCGTTGTCTTGAGAGTAGTCATCACGCTCCGCGTGATGCTTCGAGCAAAGAAAATCTCGTCGCTTCGCGACGACATCACGCGGAGCGTGATGACTACTCTCAAAAACCGGGCGACCATGCCAGGACTCGCGATTCACTCAAGCTTCGATTACCATACCCGAAATGCGGCCTACTCCCCAACCCTTTCAGCTCTGAAACGGGGGCATCTCTTATGCGTTGGCTCCTCTCTTCGCTACTCGCGCTCGTTCCGCTCGCGGCCTTCGCGGCCGATTCGCCAAACGTGCTCATCGTCATTGTCGACGATCAGGGCTTCGGCGATCTGGGCACTCACGGCAACCCGGTCGTGAAAACGCCTCAGTTCGACCGCTTCGCCAAACAATCCGTCTGGTTGAAGAACTTCTACGTTTCGCCGGTCTGCTCCCCGACGCGATCAAGCCTCTTAACGGGCCAGTACAACTATCGCGTTGGGATCGTGGACACCGCCTACGGCCGCTCGATGATGCGCACGGGCGTTAAGACACTCGCGGAGTACCTCGCGAGCGCAGGGTATCGCACCGGGCTGTTTGGGAAGTGGCACCTCGGAGACAACTATCCGCTTCGGCCCGAAGATCGCGGATTCCAGGAAACGCTTTGGCATCAGGGAGGAGGACTCGCGCAGCCGGCCGATCACCCGGACATGATCCGAACGTCCGCGTACTTCGACCCAATCCTGAAACAGAACGGCAAGGAAGTGAAAACGAAGGGGTATTGCACCGATGTGTTCGCGGATGCAGCGCTCAAGTTCATTTCCGCCGAGAGCAAAAAGCCGTTCTTCGCGTATGTCGCGTTCAACGCCCCGCACGCACCATATCAGGTGCCGGAAGAGTTGGTAAAGCCTTACGCGAAACTCGATCTCACCGAGAAAGGCTTCCCCAAGATCGGTCAGCCGTGGGCAACCAAGAAGATGAACGTGGGTGACATCGCGAAGGCTTACGCGATGATCGAAAACGTGGACACCAACTTCGGCCGGCTGATGAAGGCGCTCGACGACAAGAAACTCGCCGACAACACCATTGTTATTTTCCTCACCGATAACGGCCCCGGCGGAGTGCGCTGGAACGCGGGCTTACGCAATCGCAAGGGCACGGTGTATGAGGGCGGCATTCGCGTACCCTGCTACATCCGCTGGCCCGCGAAGCTCAAGGGAGGTCGTTCCATCGACACAGCGCTTGCACATATCGATGTGACGCCGGCGCTCATCGAAGTGTGCAAGGTCGAGATGGACGGCAAGCAACCGGGCTTCGACGGTCGTAGTTTCGCGGGTCTTCTTCAAGGCGATACCGGCTGGCATGACCGCACGCTGTTCTTCCAGTGGCATCGTGGGGATGTGCCGGAGAAATATCGAGCGTTCGCGGCTCGCGGACCGAAGTTCAAGCTCGTTCAATCCGCCGGTGTGCCTCAAGGAGCGAAGTGGCAGCCGAAGTACGAACTCTTCGACATCACCACAGACCCATTCGAGGAGAAAGACCTCGCCGCGACTCAGCCCGACGAAGTCGCGCGTCTCAAGAAGGAGTATGAAACGTGGTTCGCGGACGTGACCAAGAAG
The DNA here is from genome assembly GCA_022616395.1 of Planctomycetia bacterium. Classification (GTDB taxonomy): domain Bacteria; phylum Planctomycetota; class Planctomycetia; order Gemmatales; family Gemmataceae; genus Gemmata. The sequence continues at coordinate 3,243 of JAKEEV010000866.1, forward strand.
GGATTCGATCCTCCGCGCATCATCATCGGCAGCGAGAAGGAAAACCCGGTGCGACTCACCCGCCAGGACTGGCGCGGACCGAAAGCGGGCTGGGCGCCAGAGAGTATTGGGCACTGGGAAATCGAACTGGCGAAGCAAGGGCGTTACAAGCTCACGATCCACTCGCGCTCGGACTTCGACACCTGGGAATATGAACTGTCTGCCGATCCAGGCGTGAAGGAA
>JAKEEV010000867.1 GCA_022616395.1 Planctomycetia bacterium
CCGTTCTGTGACAGGAGCTTTTGGCGGTCCAGATCATCGAGGTTGGGTTGAAGTTGGTTCTGCCGTTCCAGTCCGCCAAGCGTGTCGAGCTTCCGCCGGACAATCTCGACACTCGCCTCGTCAACTGGAGCAATCACGGTCTGGCCGTCAACCATTTCCACAACGCGAACGTTCTCAGGCTGGATCGTCGGGTTGTCGAGCATGTCAGCGCTGTGTGTCGTCAACAGAATCTGGGTTCTGAGTGTGGCCTCGTCCAGCGCATCAACCAACGCTCGCATCGCCGCCGGGTGAAGCGACGTTTCGGGTTCTTCGATCCCGACTAGATTTGGACTACTGTCGGCTCCGACGACTTGGAAGGCCGCCACGAGCGCCGCAAATGCTCGTAGCGTTCCATCCGACATACTTGCGGCATCGAACTCCATCAACGGCTGACGATTCGCTGTACGCATCCTGAAGCGGAGAGTTTCAAACTCTCCGTAGTGGACTGCATCAACACCCTCAACCTGATCGGTGATTACTGCGAGGTAAGTCACGACCCTGTCAGCGAGTTGTGGATCGTGTGAACGGAGACGTCGGGCAACATCCGCGAGATTACGACCCGAGCGCTCGAGCAACCCCCCCGGAGTACTTCTTTGGAGGTTTCGTAGTTCATCCGGAGCGAAGTTGTAAATCCCAATGTTTTGCAGAGATTGCCCAAGCCCGATTTGGTCCCAACCTGCGCGCTTCAGACCGGCGAGCGGCTTGTTCGATGGGTACAAGCGATCCAAAAATGCTTGGGCTCGCTCACTCGGCATCGCGGCTGTAACGATTCGCTGATATTCGGCTCGGCTCAGGACGAGCCCCTTTGCGCCAGAAGGATCAACCGCGAAGATCTCCTCGTCTGTAATGCTTGGTTCCTCAGAGTCATGAATTGCTAACGTTACCCTGTAAGTGACGTATCCCTGTGCGTTGCCCTTGACTAATGAGGCAATGTCCAGATCAAGGGAAATGTCGATCTCGTTTCGGCGTTCGGCGTTCTTGGATGCAATCGCTTTCGCACCCCCATGCCGTCGCACTGCTTCAGGCAAATTGAGGGAGAACATGTCCTTCAAGAACCCCAGCGCATCCAGGAAGTTGCTTTTGCCGGAGGCGTTGCGGCCCACAAAGATCGTCAGCGGTTCGAGAGTTACGTCGCAGAAGGCGATGCTCTTGTACCCGCGAATCTTCACGCGACGGAGGAACGGCGGTTTGGCACGCTCGACTGCGGTTTCGTTGGCTTCGGGATTCGTCGCGGTGGACATGGGTTGCTGACTCGCTGACGCAAGAGGTTCGGGCTTGTTCAGGGTAGCGGACAAACGGTGCCAGTCGCAAGTGACTTCACTTCACCCCCGGTAGGTTCGTCGCGGGATTTGCAAGAACCACCAGAAGTGATCGCTCCAGGTGTAGGGGTTGCCGGAGAAGAGTCGGCGTTCGTCTTCGAGCATCGCGTCCTGTCGGCGGATGTAGTCCGCGAAGCTCTCGTGCTTCAGCGCTCGGCGGCCGGTCATATTCGCGAAGTCTCGCGCGGCGGTCGCGTGCTGGCGGACGAACTCCACCGGATCAGTTTCATCTGGAAAGATGCGCACGAACACTTCCGGCCCGGTGCGCTTTCGACGATAGCCGTTCGACCGACCGTTGATGCTCACCGCGTAGCCGCCATCGGTGAAGAGCGTGTGCGCGATCAGCGACACCTGGGCCGGCCACGTGTAGAAACCTTCCGCCGGGTCTTTCGCCGTGGAGAACGAGAAGATCAGAGCCAGGTAGGTGATGCCATCAGGTGCTCGAAACACTCGGAATGCTCCGTTGCCGACAAACTGCGGTTCGACCACCGCGTCTCCCATGTAAACGAACCCCGCGGCCTGCAAGTCGGCTGTCCACTTTCGCACGTACGGATTCTGCTCCATCTCCGTGACGATCGCTGGTGGGGGAGGAACCAGCCGGTGTGCTTCTTCATACAGCTTGCCGTACATCTCGCGGAACGCGCGATAACCGGCAAACCAGAGCCGCAGTTCGTTCCGCGCGAAGTGCGAAAACACCCAGAACACCCACCACGTCAACCCGACGAGCAGAAGCAGCCAGAACCAGCGTTCGGTGGTCACCAGCCAGTATGTCGCAAGCGCGATGACGCTGAAGATCACCGCGAAGAACAGCCACCGCCACGCGAGGCCCGCCAGTCGCGGCTTGTCGAGCGGGACGTGAATTAACTTCACCACAAGCCCGCCGATCCGGTCGGCGTCACGAGACACGCAGATTGTCTTCGCCAGCGGAACCGGCACTGCGCCGGTATCGCGATAGTCCTCGAACGCTTCCAGCCAATCGTTCGCGTTCGGCCATTCTCCGTGCCAGCACACATCGTCTTCCCACTCGGAGGAACCGGTTCGCCAGAGCGTCTTCAGGATGAATACCCCGCCCACAACTTGCCCGATCATGACCAGCGTGAACGACAGTTGCGGGGTGCGGAGCAGTTTCTTTTCGCCGCCTGTTGCGGTGATGCGGAACTCGACCATCAATCCGTCAAAGCCCGGCCCGACCAGCATGGGAAGCCCCAGCCCCACCGGAGGCGAATCCGCTCCGTGAGTCACTTCCGAAGTGAGCACAAGTGTGTCGGGGTCAGTAAGTTCAACGACCGGTCGGCGGAATTCGCTCTGCGCAGCCCGGCGAGCCAGTTCGTTGACCAGGAGTTCGCCTTCCGCGCGTGGAAATCCGCGGAGTCGTACTTCGGTGATATGTTCAGGTGTCGCGGTGAAGCCCTGAGTTCCGGCAGAGGCTTCGTAGAGCCTCAGCCAGAACTCCGCGGCGGCGTCGAGGTCGCTGGCGCTCCAGGCGAGGTCGAGAAACTTCTTTCGTGTGGCAAATCGCATGTAAAACCCGGCGTGAGGATGGAAGAAGTTCGCTGGGTATTCGAACAGGAATTGGCGTGCCTGCCAAGCGCGGAAGTGCGCCGCGGTCGCATGGGTGTAGTCGCGTTTTCTGGGTGATCCAGCGGGCGGGTTACCCCACAAAACGCGACTACACCCAACAGATAGTGGTTGGGTGGGAACAACGGATATTGACAAATGTTCATTATTAAAATAAAGTACACTATGAGTGGTGGAACGCGGTCTTTGACAACTCGTGCAGAATCCGACAAGGCCACCTCCTGGCCTTCGAGAACCCCATGTTTTCAAGGAGTTGCGGGCTATAAAGGCCACCACTTTGCAACGCAAAGTGAGAAAACCCCACAAATCATGGGAACAACGAGAAGAGGACAAAACGGGGGGTGGCGGGGGGAGGGGCGCTTCAACACGGGGCAACCAGATTTGCCGGGAACTGACCCCAATCCGCTCGCTGCACCCACTCACATCCCAATCCACTTCCAGTTGTGCCGCGTGAACGACTTCAGGTCGTCATCTTCGATGAACATGAACGCGCCATCGTTGCCGTCCCACTCCAACACGCCGACGCTGCCGCTTTCGGGGTGACCGTCGCGTGTGCGTAACTCGAAGCCCGCGAGGTGGAACACTTCCGTCCTGCCGTGATCCTGCTCGCTCTTCGATCCATCCCCGCGGTAATGACCGAAGAACGCGAATCGCGGTTGCGACAGTTCGAGGAGCGTCAGCAGCAGTTCACTTCCACAACCTTCGCGTTTCGCATCTTTCGGTGCATCGTGCATCAAGAGTACGTCGAAGGCTTTGCCCGTGAGTCGGTCGATAGCCCGCTCGCTGATGTATCCGCGTGGTGGCAAGTTCTGTCGCGCGTTCGGTTCTCCACGATCCACTCCCCAGATTGCAGCCGCTTTCAGTCCGCAGTCGAAGGGCTTCACTTCACCATCCTTGATTCCGCGCACGCGGCAATACGCATCGACCACGAAATCCGGTTGGTCGCCGCTGTACTTCGCGAGCCGTTCGAGTTCCTCGAAGTCCTCGTGATTGCCCGCGGTGAACCACAGGTCGGGCTTGCCGTTCGGGTCGTCATCGAACACGCGATCGGCAATCTCGGTTCGGCTCACCACATCAAGCGTGCCGAGTTCAAGAGGATCGTCCTTCGCCTGGCGCAGAGTGGCTTTGTCGAGGCGCGAGATGTCGGGGAAATAGCCCATATCGCCGACTTGAAGTAAGCCGCTGACCGCGCGACCAGTGCTCGCGGTCCAGTATGATGCGAACCGGAACGCGGGCAGAATGCGGCCGTGCAGGTCTCCGAAGACGAGGAACACCGCCGGTTGTGCAGATGAATCGCTCATGTTCAGAAGAGGCTCACCAAGCGTGCCGGGTTCACCGCTTCCGCTTCGGTTTGCTGAAGACTTGCAGCAATTCGTTGGTCTCTGCGGTGTTGGGAGTGGGCTTGTCAGCTTCTGGCGAGCGGGAAGCGTTAGCTCCCTGATTCCGCGAAGTGGCGAGCAGCCAGTCGACGAATTCCTCACAGGAGTACACACCGCAACGCGCCCGGCGACCGGCTTCGCGCACGCGTGAGTCATTCGACACCACCGCGAGCGTTTCTGGCCGCGGGTCGTCGGCAATGAGGTCTTCGATGAGATCATCAGCCGTTCGCCGGTACGCGAAGAGCACCTTCACGCCACGATGAGTTGATTCGGGCGACGCAGCCGGAGCTTCTCGTGCGTCGAAGACCACACGCAGCACATCCGTGCGCCCTTCGATGGCATCCGCGAGCCAGTCGAGCAGTTTGGAGCGAGCAGCGGCCAGTTGGCGCGCGGGCATTGTTCGGTTCGCCAGCCCGATTGCGTGCATCAGGTTGTAGCCATCAATGAGGAAGATCACAAGACACCGATAGGTCGCGTGGGTGTGACTCCTATCACTTTAACTCACCACCACCGCTTCCGGGAAGCGACGTTGCAACGCGGCCTTGTCGGAGAGGCTCAGGTCGAAGTTGTTTCGCACATCCAGATAGAAGAGCGTGAGCGATGAGTCGATGAGCGTCCGCACGCTGTCGGGGCCGATGTCGTTGTTTGCCAGTCCCAGCCAGCGCAGCGGAAACGTACCGGGACGCCTGGCTGCTTCGTCAACGATCTCCCGCACGCCGCTATTGCTTACACCCTGCCCGGTCAGGTCGAGCAATCGCAGCCGCTCCCACGGAAGCACCCAGCCAAGATTGAGATGCGTCAGCGGGCCAGGCCGTCCGCTCCCGATTATCCACGCAAGCCGCAACTCCTCCACTTCCTGCACGCACTGGCTCTCCAGTACCTTCTTGATCTGATCGGACGAGAACATGATGTGGCCCAGATTCAGGCGCGTGAAGCGCCGATGAGTGACTTGCGGAAGCATGTTCGCCAGACTCGGGCCGAGGTGGGCCGCGTGACTCAGATCCAGTCCCATCAGCGCGGGCAACGACGGGCCAGTGAGGAGTGTCCTCAACCAACTGGGCGGAACGGCATTTTCGCTCAGGTTAAGATCGGTGAGCTTGCCAAAGTGCGGACAGGCCGACAGGAGGTCGAAGTGGTCGGCGGGCTGTCCGAGTTGGCTGAGGTCCAGACTGGCGAGGTGTTGCAGTTGCACTGTGTTGAAGAACGGAGCGAGCGACGGAGGGGTACCCATTGACACGAATCGCTCCACTTGCAACGACCGCACCGGTTCAGCCGCGAACAACTGCTCGGCAGCGGCGGGAAAGCGGTCCGGGTCCACGACTACATGCTCGATAAACCCGCGTCGGAACTCCCACCGTTCCACGCGCTCGCGGATGTGTCGGGTCCACTCGCCCCTGCGCCCTTCCAGCAACTTCTCCGCTGTCGCTGCCGCCGCGCGTGCCTGTGGACTAAATGGCTCTGCTCGCACCGCTTCGACTTGAGCGCGAATAAATTCGGCCCTCTCTGGCTGGTTATTCTCTTGCAGCCAGTCAGCGAATATCAGTCGCGGGGTATCGTCCTCCGGCAGCGCGAGGATCGCCCGGCGAAGTGCTTCGCCGTCATTCATAGTCGTAGTCGGTGTACGGATTTCGCGATGCGTGCCAGATGCTCACAGGCGAACAGCACATCTGGTTTCACCGATCCCGTCTTGGATGTCAGTCTCACGAACTGCACTGATCGCACTGGGTCTTGCGGGAAGTAAGACTCTCCTTCGGAAACGAACCGCTTGGAGAAGAGCGTGAGGTGCCCGATCAGTCCGCGTTCAAACTCCCACGCCTTCACGCGGCCCTTGAGGTGAGCCACCCACGGCAGTTCGTTCTTCCCGGCCCGGTGCATCGCCACGTTGTAAAGCGCTCGCCAGCGTTCGTTCAACTCTCTCCACGGCTTCGACCACGGCTCTTCGCGTGCCAGTCGGCAATGTGTTCGGATGAAGTCAGCTCGGAACGTGTTCTCCCTGCCGCCTTCCTCATCGAGGAAGTCCGCCAGAGCCAACCGCGGCGTATCCTCGTCCGGCTGGGCACAGATTCCGGCAGAGCGCGCTTGCAAGTCGGTCATGGGTTTCGCTCACTCCACGCGAATTGCAGCGTCCGGCAGAGCTTCGCGGAGCGCTTCTTCATCCGGGTCGGGTTTCCGCACGCCGGAGTAATTGTCGCGGGCCACTCCCAGTTCAAGCAAGTACAGACCGCGGAAGTTCGGTGCCTCCGCGGCCAACTTGAATGCGCGTGCGGCGAGCCGACAGTATCGCAATCGCAGCCGGAGGAGCTTCTTGAGGTGGGGGGAGTAACCGAGCATGCGAAGCCCATCCAAACCGATCTGCTTCCAGGAGAGATCGAGTTCCGTCAAGTTCGCCAAATGCGGTGAATCCGCGACCGCACGCGCAATCGCTTCATCCTCTGTGCTGACCGTGGGACTGCCTGTGGGCAGATAGTTGAACGCCGGCTCGCCCGCGTTGAAGTATTCCAGACCGATCGAGTGTGGACTTTCCGCCACTGCGCGCGCACCCGCGAGCGTGCAACGAGTCCTGAACAGGTTGAGCTTACGAACGCGCCGAAACCCTGGCCGCGTGGCGAGCGCCGAAGCTGCCATGTCACCCAAGGCCGCGCAGCAGTTCAAATCGAGCGATGCGAGCGCGGGAAGATTGGGGCTATCCACCAATCGCGATAAGCCCTCCGCGGTGAGCGGGTTTTCCGTCAGCACAAGCGAACGCAACCCCGCGAGGTGTGCGCTGTCCGCGATGTGGCCCAGCCCCTCGGCGCCAAGCCCAGCGCTTGTGAGATCGAGAGCACGCAGGCGGGCGAGTTGCTCACTGCGAAAGAGGGTCGCGGGCGGAACCGAGCCTTGCTTGGCCGTGAGCTTGGCGAATCTCACCGTCTGAATCGGGTCAATGGCGAGGAAGTTGTCCGCTTCCGCGAGGAACCGCTTGGCATAAACAGTGATCGAAGCCAAGAATCCGCGCTGGTAGTCGACGCCACCCACAATTCGCTTCTGAAGGTGATCGACCGAGAGCACATTTCGACGCGTAAGGTCGTTGAGGAGTTTTCGTTCTTCGGAGTAGAGCTTGCGCCACTTCGGGTGCTGTTCTTCCAGTCGGGTCATTTCGATTTGCACGCGGATGAACCGTGCTCGGAGCCGATCATCGGCCGAACCGTGTTCGTCCAGCCAGTCCGCATACATCAGGCGCGGAGTGTCTTCGTCCGGTTGGGCGCAGATAGCGGCGAGGAGGGCGTCGCGGTCGGTCATGGGTGGTTCACTTTGGCGGCGGCAAAATCTGAGTGACGAAGGAAGGAACAAGAAATTCGGCTGGCTCCGAGACAAATTATGGGGAAGTGTGTGGTCAGCCCGTTGTTCAAAAGCCGACGAACTAGCGGATTCCACACACCACGGTCTTGTCAAGCGAGGAAAATCGTGAGAGAGTAATTATGAATCCTGCGTGAGACTTCGGCGTTCCTTGCTGTTGGGAGTTCACGCGAGGAGATACCGTAGAGTAGTTTTCTGGTCCAATTCGTGTGCTGCGGTGTTAGTCCTCGTGAACTGCATCGTCGGTTGCGGCTTTCTTCCCACCAAAGCGAGGTGGGTTCCATTCCCTCTACTGGAGTCGTCCATGTTTTCTGTTCGGATGCCACACGCTCGTCGCGGATTCACGCTGATCGAGTTGTTGGTCGTGATTGCAATCATCGCTGTTCTCATTGGCCTGCTGCTTCCCGCTGTCCAGAAGGTTCGCGATGCTGCGGCTCGCATGAGCAGCCAGAACAACCTCAAACAGATGGCTCTGGCCACCCACAACTACGAAAACTCGTACGGTGGAATGCCCCCGTCCTACATCGGGAACTACAACTACACCTGGAATGGGAGCTATTACCAGGGAACCGGGACCACCATCGCTCTGTTTGGCAACATCCTCCCTCACATGGAACAGGATGCGCTGTATCAGCAAATCAAGACGTCTGGCTCCGCGAGTGTCATGCCGAAGTTGTTAGTTGATCCGTCCGATGCGACTCAGGCAAAGAACAACTCGACGACCGCCGCGAGCTACATCCCCGGCGCCTACTACATCGTCCGGTATACGGCCAGCCCGTACAGCTACAGTTACAGTGACGGCGTTTACTCTGGCTACAGCTACACGTACGCCCTCAACGGCGGCCCGTCGCCCTACAACTACAGTTACACCGGCAAGAAGAAGCCGATTAGCCAGATCTTCTCGGATGGAACCTCCAACACCCTGTTGATTTCCGAACAGGTGTCGGGTTGCGCCAGTGCGGGCTATTACCAGTGGTGGTCGAATCAGGGGGCTTACTCCTACTACTACGACTACGGCAACGGTAACATCCAGCAAGGCGGCTACGTCGGCTTCAAGGCCGGCGTCACCTACGAGACTTGCGGGAGTTTCTTCTACTCGTACTTCATGACAACGCGGCCCGGTTCCGTGCAGGTGGCAATGGCGGATGGAAGCGTCCGCGGGATCAACCCAGCGGCATCGCAACTTTCCACCCAGGCGTTGCTCAATCCCTCGGATGGCGGCGTTCTGCCCTCGGACATCAATTGACCGTTGCGTGTCGCATGACTCCGCGAACAGTCAGGGCTTGGCCCTGACGGTTCGCCATTTCACCCTAATTCAACTTGCCCCGATGGATTCCATGAGAAGGTTTATACTGCCCGCGCTCCTCTTGGTCGTTATCCCGTTCGTCGCCGGTTGCGGAGGCAAGCCCATTGGGAAACTCTCCGGACAGGTCACGCTCAACGGCACACCCCTGAAGGGAGGGCAGGTCTCGGCCTACAACGAGAAGGAAGAGTTGCTCGCCCAGACCATGATTCTGGACGGGCGCTACGAGTTGAGTAACCTCCCTGTTGGACCAGTCACGCTCGTCGTCCAGACACACACGCCTGACGGACAGGTCATCACGAACATCAAACCGCCTCTGCGAGAGGGGGAAAGGCCGCCGGCTGTCAAAAAGGACACCGGGCCACAAGGATCGGAACTTCCCCAAACGCTCGATCCCGTACCCTTGAAGTACGCAAACCTGAAGAAATCCGACTTGAAGGTCACTGTCGAGAAGGGCGAGCAGGTCTTCGACATCGCAATGACGGGCAAGGGCGAGATCCCACGAGCTCCTCCTCCCGGCCCCAAGGGTCCTCCTGGCCCCAAGGGTCCGCCGGGTGTGCCTCCAGGTGCCCCGCCCATCCCGCCCAAGCCTTGATCCCTCGGCCCGAGAGCATCACTCTCGGGCCAGTTCTTTTCACTTCACGTCCATCACGTAAATGTCACTCCCACCGTCGCGGGTGGAGACGAACGCGAGTTTCTTCCCCTCCGGGTGCCACGCGGGGGAAGTGTCCTGCGACTTGTGCTCGGTGAGGTTCTTCAACTCCTTGCCGTCGGCGGTCATGATCCAGATGTCGTAATTCCCGGTGCGGTTGGATACGAACGCGATCTGCTTGCCGTTCGGCCTCCACGCGGGCCACGCATCCAGGAATTCGCCAGCGGTGAGCTTCTTCACTTCGCTCCCGTCCGCGTTCATGATGTGAATTTTCTGCCGGCCGCTGCGCCCACTGGCAAAGGCAATCTGCTTGCCATCTGGCTTCCACGCGGGGTGAAGATCGTAGGCCGGGTCGTTTGTCAGTCGCTTCTCGTTCTTCCCCTCAGCGTCCACGGTGTAGAGATCGGGGTTCTTGTTGCGTGTGGAGACCCACAGCACCAGTTTCCCATCCGGACTGAAGCGCGGAGACTCCTCGAACGCCTTGTGCGGGACAAGAATCTGGTCGTCAGCGCCGTCCGCGTTGCACACATTGATGCGGAGTTTCCCGTCGGTGCCTTCGAGCTTGTCGTATACGTAGACGATCCGCTTGCTGTCCTTCGCGAAGTGCCCATCGAAATGCGGCTCCGTGTGATTGGGCAGAAGTCTCTTCAACTCGCCTCCATCCGCCGGCATCGTCCACAGAGCCATCTTGCCTTGATGAATGCGTGTGAACAGCAATGTCTTGCCATCCGGCGACCACTGAAGGTTCTGCTTGAAGCTACCGTCTGTTGTGAGGCGAACCGGTTCGGCAGCAAAGCAGGGATTAACCACAGAGACACAGAGACACAGAGAAAGACAGAAAGGCA
>JAKEEV010000868.1 GCA_022616395.1 Planctomycetia bacterium
AGCCGAGTGAGGTGGAAGCGTGCATCGTCCTTCGCTTCCTGCGAGAAACTGGTGAGCTTGCATCCTCGCCACGGATGACCAGTTGAGTTTGCGATCACCGGCTTGCATTCGGCCAACCGCGAGAGAACGTCTTCGCACGCGCGAAGGAATGCCGAGTCCTTCGCGAACACATCGGCAATCGCGATGCGCGACCGACCCGGTAGGTGATCCAGTTTCGCCACTTCGCCATGCACTCGATACGCGGACATGCCGAGCGGCTGGCGGACCGTGTGCAACTCCGCGACGAACTGATTGAGCTTTCGCCGACTCTCCGCGAGCGTGGCGAGTCGCGAGGCAACGTCCGGCATTCCGACCGCGGGCAGTTCCAGACAGCGGCCGAGTTCGGTCACCACTTCGCGTTTGTTGGCCTTGTGACTGTGAAGTTCCAGGCAGAAGTCGCCTAACCCGCAGCGATCCAGACGCCGCTTCACCACTTCGAGAGCCGCGGTTTTCTCGCTCACGAACAGTACAGTTTTCCCCGCGGCAAGCGATTCCGCGATCATGTTCGCGATGGTCTGGCTCTTGCCGGTTCCCGGTGGGCCGTCCATTACCAAGTGCGCGCCGCGCTTGACGGCTTCAATCGCTTCGTGCTGGCTGCTGTCGGCATCGAGAATGTGAACGCATGAGGTTGGCGGAATGACTTCGTCGAGTTCCTTGTCGGTCGGCAAGCCCGGAGGAGGAGCGAGTGACACCGCACTGTCACCGGCAATCGCCCGGCAGAGCGGATGAGCCTTGATGCGCTCTGCGTTGCGGCCCAGATCTTCCCACATCGCGAGTTTCTGGAAGTTGAACACGCCCAGAGCCGCACTTTCCACCACTTCCCAGCGCGGAATGTGTTTCGTGCGCTCCGCGACGAGCGCGCAATACTTCGCGAGGCACTCCGGGTCTTCCGGGTCGAGTGCGTGTTCTTCGGCAGAAGGTAACTTGATGCGAAACTGAGTCTGAAGCAGTTCCGCGAGGCAGTGATTTGGCAGGATGTCGTCTTCCTCCGCGACGAGCGTGAAAGGAGCCTCGACATCCTCTCGGCGAAGTTCCACCGGCACGAGCAACAGCGGCGAGAGAACTTCTTCCTGCGAATCCGCGCTCTCGAACCACTTCAGGAAGCCGAATGCAGCGAAGAGCGTTGTCACGCCGTGATCGGTCTGTGCTTCGTCTGAAGTGCGCTTGAGGCGAAGCAGTCGCGCGGCCATCTGGCGGTCGGTCTGGTCGGTGAGCAAGTCGGAGGGTTTGAGTTTCTCCGAGCGCAGACACATCGCGAGCAGTTCGCGACGCACGGCCTCTTCGTCGATGTCTGCTGTTCCGCGTGTTGGGTCATAGTCGGCTGCGAGTGTCTCCGCGTTCATCACTTCTTGGGGCAAGTTGAGCAACTCACGCTTCCAGATGAACGTGAGTTGTTCGCCTTCGCGCACAAGTCGTTGCCACAGTTCGTTTGCACTGGGCCGAACGAACGACACGCCTCCAATGCGACCGGTAACGAACTTGATGAGCCGGTTGCGCTTGGTGGTATCGAGCAGACTTTTTCGCCATTCGGTGAGCCGGGCGTCGAGGTCGCTTGGCATCGGTGTCTCGCGATGGCAACATAGTGGTCTGTCGGAATGCTCGGTGCGTTGGAGAACTTCGAGAGGAGACCCCTCACCCGCCGTTACGACTGAGGCGAAGCGCGTCAGTCTACGGCGACCTCTCCCCGCTAAAGCGGGGCGAGGTGGGCGCGGTTGCAGATTCGATCAGCTTCACGGAATGTGCAACCACAACACCTCGCCCCGCCGTGCGGGGGCGAGGTCGCCGCCGATGCGAAGCATCGATAGCGGCGGGTGAGGGGGCTTTCTCTGGAACTATGAACTCCTCAGCAAGCATCTCGATCGCGCATCAGCGTATCAGACAGGACGAATTGCGGAATGGAAATCGCCGCGCGCTTCTGTCGTGCTATTCGTTTCATCTGGGCGGTTTTCTCAGTTTCTCGTTCCGTTTTCCGTGCGCGGCTACACTACTATGGAAGGACTCTCGCCGCTTCCGATCTAACCCGCTACACCGCCATGCGATTCTCAATAGCACTCTCCATCGTCGCCATCTGCGTGAGTCCGGTGTTAACTCAACCGCCGGACAAGAAGAACGGTTCTGCTCCCGATACGGAACGGGTCGATTTCAACCGAGACGTGAGGCCGATCCTCGCGGATCACTGCTTCCAGTGCCACGGCCCAGACGCGGGGAAACGGAAAGCTGATCTGCGCTTCGATGTCGATCACTCAACGCTCAAGCGCGATCCGGTCATTGTGCCGGGCAAGCCTACCGAGAGCGAGTTAATCCGGCGCATCATTGCGGAAGACGTGAATGACCGCATGCCGCCTGTGCGTTTCGCTCGCCCGCTCAATGCGAAGCAAATTGCAACACTCAAGGCGTGGGTGACTCAGGGAGGGAAGTGGGAGAAGCACTGGGCTTACAACCCGGTCGAGCGTCCCGCGGTGCCGGAAGTTCGCAATCCGAAAGTGACAATCCGAAATGAAATCGATGCGTTCATCTTCGCGCGGCTGGAGAAGGAAGACATCGAGCCGAGCAAGGAAGCGGATCGTATCACGCTCATTCGGCGCGTGACGTTCGACCTCACTGGTCTCCCCCCAACGCCCGCGGAAGTCGATGCGTTCGTCAATGACAAGGCGCCCGACGCGGTGGAGAAGTTAGCAGATCGGTTGCTTGCGAGTCCGCGATTCGGCGAACGCATGGCCTGGCGCTGGCTCGAAGCCGCGCGTTACGCCGACACCAACGGCTACCAGACAGACGCGGAGCGCGATATGTGGCGCTGGCGCGACTGGGTGATCGAAGCCTACAACGCGAACCTGCCGTTCGATCAGTTCACCATCGAGCAGATCGCCGGCGACATGCTTCCGTATGCGACGCTCGATCAGCGAATCGCGACCGGCTTCAATCGCAACCATCGCGGGAATGCGGAAGGCGGAATCGTGCCGGAAGAGTACGCGGTGGAGTACGTCGTTGATCGCGTGGAGACGACCTCGACCGTGTGGCTTGGACTGACGCTCGGCTGCGCGAGATGTCACGATCACAAGTTCGATCCGTTTTCGCAAAAGGAGTTCTACCAGCTCTTCGCGTACTTCAACAACGTGCCGGAGAAGGGCCGGGCGGTGAAGTTCGGCAACTCGCCTCCATATATCAAAGCACCCACGCGCGAACAGACAAAGCAACTCGGCGAACTCGACGCCAAGCTGAAGGACACCGAACGCGCTTGGTTAGACTTGCAGGGCGAAGTGGCGAAGGCGGAAGCGAAGTGGGAACGCGCCGTGAAGTCGGCTGATGTGAAGGACTGGTTACCGGATCACGCCTTGATCGGGCGATGGAACCTGGGAGACATCGACGAACGTGCCCCTGGCAAACTCTCCTTCGACTTCGACGGCAAGCGCTACTATGACGCGGGCGACAAGGCCGACTTCGGCTTCGACGACCGGTTCACGTTTTCAGCGCGGGTGCTTCCGCGAAAGCTCACCGGCGCGATTCTGTCTCGAATGCCGGAAGAAGCTCAAGCAGAAGGCTACGCGGTCGAACTGATTGATGGAAAGGTTCGCGTATCGCTCACCAAGCGCTGGCTCGATGATGCTCTGCGCGTGGAAACCGCCGCGGTGGTGAAAGCCGAGAAATGGCAACACGTCGCGGTCACTTACGACGGTAAGCGGCTCGCGGCGGGCGTGAAGATCTTCGTTGATGGTGTCGAGCAGCAGACGAAAGTGTTGCTCGATGAGTTGAATCAATCGTTCCAGAACAAGGAACCGCTTCGCATCGGTTCAGCAGGCGGGAAAGACAACCGCTTCAGCGGAGTGATGGGTGAAGTTCGCGTCTACAAGCGCGTGCTCGAACTGGGCGAAGTCGCGGTGCTCGCGGTGCCTGCTTCCATTCCCACAATTATCGATACACGACCCGACAAGCGCACTCAGGGCGAGCGCGACAAACTCCGGGCGTACTTCCTGGAAGTCGCGGCACCTCCAGAGATCAAAAAGCCGTTCATCGCACTCCGCACGCTTCGCGAGGAGCGCGCGGAGTTCTGGGAGAATGTCCCGACGGTCATGGTGATGGAAGAAATGCCCACTCCGCGCGATTCGTTCATTCTGCTGCGCGGAGAGTACGACAAGAAGGGTGAGAAAGTATCCCCCGCTGTGCCCGCATCGCTTTCAGCGCTTCCGAAGGGAGTGCCAAACAACCGGCTAGGTTTTGCAAAGTGGCTCGTCGATCCGAAGAATCCACTCACAGCTCGTGTCGCGATCAATCGGATGTGGCAACTTCACTTCGGGAAGGGACTGGTGCGCACTTCGGAAGATTTCGGCACGCAGGGAGAGTATCCATCGCATCCGGAGTTGCTCGACTGGCTCGCGAGCGAGTTCGTCAAGAGCGGCTGGGACGTGAAGCGAATGCACAAGCTCATCGTGACGAGCGCCACTTACCGCCAATCGTCGCGTGTCACGAAGCCGCTGCTGGAACGCGATCCGGATAACAAACTGCTCGCGCGCGGGCCACGAATGAGGCTCTCCGCGGAGATGATCCGCGATCAGGCTCTCTTCGCATCGGGGTTGTTGGTCGAGAAGCAAGGCGGTCCGTCGGTGAAGCCATACCAACCCGCCGGGTTGTGGAACGAACTCTCTGGCACGGGCGACTACAAGCCGGACACCGGAGAGAATCTGTATCGCAGAAGCCTCTATACATACTGGAAGCGCACCGTTCCTCCACCAACGCTCGGCGTGTTCGATACGTCGATGCGCGAAACATGCTGGGTTCGCGAAACGCGCACCAATACTCCGCTTCACGCCCTCACGCTTCTGAATGACATCACGTTCGTCGAAGCCGCTCGCGTACTTGCTCAGCGAGTGATGAAGGAAGAGACTACGCCCGAAAAGCGCCTCGCGAAGGCGTTCAAATACCTCACTGCCCGCACACCCACCGAGGCGGAAGCGAAGATCCTGCTCGCGGCATTCGAGCGGCAGTTAGCCACTTACCGCAAGAACCCCGACGACGCGGCGAAGCTGCTTCGCGTCGGCGAATCGAAGCCTGACCCAAAACTCAATCCGTCCGAACTCGCGGCCTACGCAACTGTATGCAGCTTGATCCTGAACCTTGACGAATCGGTGACGAAGGAGTGATTCCGTAATAGAAATATCGAGACAACACCATGCATCCCATTACCGAATACCTCGCGCTTCAAACGCGTCGCAGTTTCCTCTCTGGCGCTGTGGGCACAGCTGCGTTGGCTTCTCTGCTTCGCGCGGATCGCGTTTTCGCAGAGGAGCCGAAGCCCGCGCCAAGCGCGAAGGCGAAGCGCATCATCTATTTGTTCCAGTCCGGCGGGCCATCCCAACTGGACCTGTTCGACTACAAACCGGAGCTAACGAAGCAGTTCGCGAAGGAACTGCCCGACTCCGTCCGCAAGGGTCAGCGACTTACCGGCATGACCGCGACGCAAGACACATTCCCCGTTGCGCCGAGCAAGTACAAGTTTCGGCAACATGGAAAAAGCGGTGCGTGGGTCAGCGAACTGCTTCCTCACACCGCGGGCGTTGTCGATGAACTGTGCTTCGTGAAGTCGATTCACACGGAAGCGATCAATCATGACCCTGCCATCACGTTCTTCCAGACTGGTGCGCAGCTCGCGGGGCGGCCGAGTCTCGGTTCGTGGGTGAGTTACGGGCTTGGCAGCGAGAACAAGGACTTGCCCGCGTTCGTTGTGCTCATCTCGCAAGGTTCAGGCAACCCCGCCGATCAACCGCTATACGACCGACTCTGGGGAAGCGGATTCCTGCCGTCGCGGTTCCAGGGTGTGAAGTTTCGTTCGCAGGGCGACCCGGTGTTGTTCCTCTCGAACCCTGATGGC
>JAKEEV010000869.1 GCA_022616395.1 Planctomycetia bacterium
AAACTGCACGACACGCTCCTCGACTTGGCTGCTTAAAGTCCTTCACGGCGTTGCCCGAAGGGGCGGAGAGAAAGACACATCACGCGGAGCGTGATGACTACTCTGAAGAACGGCACCCACGAATGCCTACTACTTTGAAAAGGCCGACTCTCACGCATACTGATTGATGAGCTTCGCCAGTTCGTCGGGTGAGAGCATTCCGATTTCCTGGTGGATAGGCGTATCGCTTCCCTTGAAGAACAGTACGCGAGGAATGGTCATCACGTCATACTTGACGGCCAGTTGCGGATTCTCGTCCACGTTAAGTTTGCCCACCTTCACCTTGCCGGCGAACTGGTCGGCCACGCGGTCAATGACCGGCGACAGTTGACGACACGGGCCACACCACGGAGCCCAGAAGTCCGCCACAACGAGCGTGCCGCTGGTCACGTATTCGTTCCAGTTGGCCTCGGTGAGTTCAATCACGTTCGGGCTTGCCATATGCGAATCCCTCTTTCAGATGTGATTTATCCACGACCGCCGGGCGAAGTTGTTTGACATTGTACTCGTAAGAGTCTACCGCTCCAACGCCACCTCCTTACTGGGCCGTGATCAGTAACCAGTCAGTAATCAGTCATCAGTCATCAGTCATCAGTCATCAGTCATCAGAGGGCGGAGCAGGATCGGGAGTAAGAAGAGGATGAAGAACACGAGTAAAGGACGGACTTCAGAGAAAGAGTAACACACGAAATCGGGTCAGGTTTTCTCCTGTTCCTCTTCTTAATCCTGTTCTGACTCTTGGTCCAACTCCTCTGTTCACTGCTGACTGATGACTGATTACTGTTCACTGATTACTGATTACTGATTACTGCCCTCTGTTCTCCGTTCTCCCCGTTGCCATCAGAGCGAACCGCCTCTAAGAATGGTGTGTCCTTGTGCCAGTTGGAATTGTGGCCCTGTCGTCTAGAGGCCTAGGACACCGCCCTTTCAAGGCGGGAACCGGGGTTCGAATCCCCGCAGGGTCACTCCTCGCAGGAGTCAGTGATCAGTGGTCAGTAATCAGTCATCAGTCAGGAGTCGTGGCTGTTCACTGATTACCGATCACTGATTCCTGATCACTTTGCCTTGTCGGGGTTCCCATGAGCAACATCCCGTGGTGGGGCTACGTCATCCTCGCTGGGTTGGCGTGGGGCACCTATGTGCCAATCATCTTCTACGGAGGAACCGAACTCACCACGCGGCCGGGCACAATTGGCGGAAGGCTCGCGTCGATTCTGTGCGTCGGGATCGCGTACTTCGTGATGGCGGTCGTGATTCCCGTGATCTTGATGAGCCTTCGCGACGACGCCAAGCCGGAGTGGAAGACCAACGGGTTAATCTTCAGTGGTCTGGCGGGCATCGCGGGCGCGGTCGGCGCGATCTGCGTGATCTTTGCCAGCAAGGCCGCGGTCGATCAGGCGAAGGGCGAGTTTGAAACGCAAGAATCGGCGCTCGTCGCGAAGGCTGCTGCTGAAACGCATCCAGAGCCGAAGGCGGCAATCGAAGCCGAACTCGCGCAGTTCCGGGCGGGTCGGGGGAGGTATCTGGCTTCGTATCGCATCTACATCGCGCCTCTGATCTTCGCACTCGCTCCGATGATTAACACGCTTTTGAGTCTCGTCTGGCACCCGAAGGAGGGCCAGCCGTGGCATTTCGGGTTCGATATGCCTTCGTGGCATTTGCCCGTGGGCATTCTGCTGGTCGCCGCGGGAACGTTTCTGGTGCTCTACTCGAAGGAAGCAGCCGAAGCGAAGAAAGCCGCGAGCGCGCCGAAGCCTGCTACAATTGCCTCAAACAGTCCGGCCAAACCCGCGTAACCGATGACTCCCGCCGAAGCAGTCGAGCGGCTCAACACGGTCCTGGCTCACGCCTGGATGATCCGCACATTCTTGAAGCACGCGGACGAAATCCAGGACAACGAGGACATGCTCGACGTTCCGCGCACGCTTTACGACACGATCCGCGCCGTCGAACCGGCACGAGAACGCGGTGACCTCGGCGACTACTTGCGGAGGCTCAAGGGCAAACTCCCGAAGCTCCGGCGAGTCGCGGAGTATTTCAACGCTCACTTCAAGGAGTTCTCGCCTCACACGAACTTCGAGATGGCCGCCGCAAGTCTGCTGGGTGTCGTCAAGCACATGGAAGAAATCTTCGCGGCTCTGAACTGGGACGAAGTCCGCGCGCTGATTCAGGCAAATCAGGCGAGCGCGGGTCGTCAGCCTTCTGAGTCTTCGCAACAAGCAAGCGATCCGCTCGACGACATCGAGATTCCCGAAGTGTGAGCCTCTTTTGTTGGAGTCCCGCCTTTAGGCGGTTCTGAAAGCAATAAGACCGCCTAAAGGCGGGACTCCAACAAAGCCAGCGCGCAAGTTGGAGTCCCGGCTTTAGCCGGTCTTCTCTGGCGGGACTCCAACAAAGAAGCTGAGTCTCATTCTGCCGATTCTGTCGATTGCATTACCTTTTTCGGTCCGGCAATTCTGGCGGTTTCAGTTGACTCTTGGCGAGATTCGCCAAATCATCAGTGCATCCCGACGAACCATCCGGTAGGGACACGGGCACGAACCACATTTGCTTCGTGGGAGGCCACGAATGGAAACCATCTTCCTCATCTGCGCGATTCTGGGCGGAACGATTGTCGTGTGTCAACTTGCCGCGGGGTTACTCGGCTTCGGCGGCTTTGAAGATGCCGACACCGACCACGATGCGGGCGACACAGGTGGCGACGTTGACCATGACGACGGGCACGGCAACATGTTCTTCGGTCTGCTTTCGGTTCGGACCGCGACCGCGGCTCTGTTGTTCTTTGGTCTGGGCGGAATGACCGCGCTGTATTATGGGGCCTCGGAGATGGCCGCGTTCGGCATCGCGGTCGGTTCGGGCGTGCTGGCGCTTTACCTCGTTGCGTTGGCGATGAGGTCGCTGACCAAGTTGAAGGCGGAAGGAACCGCGCGCATCGAGCGATCAGTGGGGCGCGCGGGAACCGTGTATCTGCGCATCCCCGCGAGCAAAACCGGGCCGGGGAAGATTCACCTGATGTTGCAGAACCGAACAGTGGAGTATCAGGCGATCACGGCCGGCGACGAATTGCCCACCGGCACGCCGATCAAGGTCGTCGCCGTGATTAACTCCGATACGGTCGAAGTTGAAGCGGCGTGAGTGAAGTGAGCACCAACTGGAGTGGAGCGTCCGCGCTTCTGTCGCCGGTGAGAGAAGTGGCGGAGGTTTTTAAGCCCCCTCACCCGCCGCTATTCGCGGAGCGAAGCGCTCCGCGGCGGCGACCTCTCCCCGCAAAAGCGGCGCGAGGTGTGAGCTCTTGCCGATTTCGTGAAGCATTTGCGAATCTGCAACCACACCACCTCGCCCCGCTCCTGCGGGGAGAGGTCGCCGTAGACTGCCGTCTGCGTCAGTCGTAACGGCGGGTGAGGGGTCTTAAAAACTTACGCAATCCCAATCCTCTGACGCGTTCGTGCAAACGCTCGGCGACCTTCAACACCTCACACATCCGGAGTAACACACCATGACACATCTGGTTCTCTTCGCTCAGTCCAAAGCCGGTAGCGGCGAGATTCCCTGGCCGGTTGTCAGCGCTTTGGCTGCGGGGGCGGTCCTCTTCGGCATCCTGCTACTGATCGTGAAGCGCTACAAGCGCTGTCCGAGTAACCGCATTCTGGTGATCTACGGCAAGACCAGCGGCGGGAACGCGGCCAAGTGCGTTCACGGCGGAGCGGCGTTCGTCCTGCCGTTGCTCCAGGATTTTGACTACCTCAATCTCGATCCGATTCAGATTGAAGTGCCTCTCAAAGGCGCTTTGTCGATGGAGAACATTCGCGTGAACGTGCCCAGCGTGTTCACCGTCGCCATCGGCACCGATCCCGAGACGATGCAGAACGCGGCCATCCGCTTGCTGAATCTCGGCACGCAAGAAATCAAGGAGCAAGCACGCGACATCATCTTCGGGCAACTTCGACAGGTGATCGCGTCGATGAAGATTGAGGACATCAACCGCGACCGAGACAAGTTCCTCGAAAGCGTGCAGAAGTCGCTCGAACCCGAACTCAAAAAGATCGGGCTTGTGCTCATCAACGTGAACATCACCGACATCACGGATGAAAGCGGCTACATCGAAGCGATTGGTCGCAAAGCCGCGGCGGAAGCGATTCAGAAGGCGCTGGTGGATGTGGCCCAGCAGGAGAAGAGCGGCCAGATTGGCGTGGCCGAAGCCGAACGCGAGCGAGCGATTTCGGTCGCCAATGCAACGAAGCTGCGCGAGATCGGAACACGCGAGGCGATTCGCGAACAGTCCATCAAGGTCGCCCAGCTTCACAAGGACCAACAGGTCGGCGAGCAGACCGCCAAGTTCGAACAGGAAGCGCTTATCAAGGAATCTCAGCGGCTCCAGGCGATTCGCATCGCGGAGTTGGACCGCGACCAGAAGGTCGGCGAGCAACAGGCTGCCTTCGAGCGTGAGTCGCAGATTGCGGAAGCCGAGCGCGACAAGCGCGTTCGATTGGCGGATGCGAACGCGAAGGCGGTCAGTGGCGAATCGACATCAATGGCCGAGGTTGCAGCGGCTCAGGCGACGCTCGCGGTGAGGAAAGCCGAGGCGTATCAGCTTTCCGAAACGAAGAAGCGCGAGGCCGAGGCCGCGGTGCTCGAAGCTCAGAACATCGCGATGGCGAAAGCAGCCATCGCGGAGGCCGGGAAGATCGAAGCCGAACAGCGAGCCGCTCTCGAAGCCCCAGCGAAGGCCGAGAAAGCCAAGACCATCGTCGAAGCCGAGGCCGCCGCTGAACAAGTCAAACTCGCGGCTCAAGCGGAAGCCGCAGCCAATTACGCGAAGCTCGAAGCCGAGGCTCGCGGACAGTACGAGATTCTGGCGAAGAAGGGCGAAGGCTTGAAGAAGATCATCGCCGCGTGCGGCAGCTCACAGGCCGCGTTCCAGTTACTCATGCTCGAACACCTCGACGCGCTCGCGGAAGCATCGGCAAAGGCCATCTCGAACATCAAGTTCGACAAGGTGGTGGTGTGGGAAGGAGGAGGAGGCAACGGCGATCAGTCGAAGACCGCGGCGTTCCTTCGCGATCTGGCCCGCATCATGCCGCCGATGATGCAAGTGATGAAGGACGTGGGCGGCGTGGAAGTGCCGGAGTATCTGGCGAAGCTCACCGGCGAAGCGCCCGCCAGTGCCAACGGCGCGGCCACCGCGACCGCAAGCGCTGGAAGCGAAGCGGATAGCAAGGGCGGGGCGTGAGCCAGCCGCGAGGGAGACCACGGATGAGACCAGTTTCGGAATATGACCGGGTTGCGGAACTCCGCCGGCTGGGAGTGTCGAACCCGGTCATTCGCCTTGCGACCGGTGCTCTGAAGTTGGATGTGTTCTCTCTCATCCGCAAACCCTACAAGGTGTACCGGGGGATCGAGTGGTCCGGGAAGGTGGTGTTCGTTCCACTCTGGGAACGAGACGATGTGACGACTGCTGTTCGCGAGAAGGGAGACGGGTTGGAGTTCTTCGCCGTCTCGGTCGAAGCCCCGTCTTCGCCGTGGCGACTGGCCGGAACCGAACAGGGGCTGTTAGCCACGCTGTTCCATGAACCGCTCAACAACTGCTATGACGAGCCTGACGAGTACGACAAAGATTACCGGTCGGAATTGAAAGCGGCCGCGAAGTCGCTGGGGTTCCGACACCTAGCCGAACTCGACGCGGTGTTTTCCGCGAACTACTCAAAGCCCGGCGAAGCTCTGGAGCGGGCCTACAAGCGGTTCATTCGCGCCCTCGATGCCGCCGACGCATGAAAGAGCGGTTGTCGGCGAAAGCGAGAGCAAGAGTGGGCTGGGTGAGGGGTCTTGTTCTCCGCTAAACTGACTTCATGTCCGACCGAGACGCGTTACTTCGCGCCATCCGCGAATACCCGGACGATGACACTCCGCGGCTCATCTTCGCCGATTACCTCGACGAGAATGATGAAGGCGCGCGGGCAGCGTTTGTGCGCGCTCAGGTGGAACTCGCTCGCACGCAGCCGTGGGAGCCGTTCGCGGTGAACTGTCGGTGGCGAGAGCCGGAGCTTGTGATCGGCCGCGGATTTCGCGATTCGCTTCCGCGCGTGGACGGCTTCCACATCGAATGGCCGGATTCGCCGTTCCGTCGTGGGTTCGGCTGGTCGCTCAACGTGCGGACGCTTTCCGAGTGGACGGAACGTGCCGCTCCGCTGTTCGAGATCGAACCAATCGGCAAGGTCTCGCTCTGGTCGGGCACGCTCGATGACTGGCGCGCGTTCTCCACGTCACCGACAACCCGGCGACTCCGCGAAGTGATTCTCAACAACAACCCAATTGAACCACTTCGGGTGCTTCGAGCTGTGCCCGATGCATGCGGAATCACCGATCTGCACTTCCGCCGAGCCAGCGGCGCGGGAATGCCGGTTGTCCTGGAGGAACTGTTTCTCTCGCAACTCGGGCGCACGATTCGCGGACTGCATTTCCACACGGGTTACGAATCGCTTACCGAACTGATCGAAGGAATCAACTGCGCCGGGCCGTTGGAGCGGCTATCGTTTTCGGTGATGGGAATGACGGGCGAGTCTGTTGGCCATCTACTCACCGGTCCGGCCGCGAAATCGCTCAAAGAGTTGCGCTTCCGCAACGAACCGCTCGGCTCCGACGGTTTGGAGGCGCTCGCGCAGTGGATTCCATCCACAGTGAGCGATCTGGAACTCTCAATGGTTGGTGTTCAGGCAGACGGGCTGGAAGCGATTGCGCGCTGTGAGCACTTCGCCAACTTGCGACGACTGAATCTCAGCCGTAATCCGCTCACTCCGCGTGCCGCGCGGGTGCTTTCGCTTTCGCGTGGACTTGCCGGGTTGCGGTCGCTGGATGTGTCTCAGTGCCGAATCGGTGATCGGGCCGTGAGGCACATTACGCGGGCGAAGTTTTGGCCGAACCTAGTGGAACTCGACTTGCGTGCCAACACACTCTCATCCGCGGGCGTCAAGCATCTGTTGAACGCGCCGGTTCCGCCCGACTTGACGGCTTTAGTGCTTGATGCACACACGACCGGAGCCGCCAACCGAGCCGCGCTGACCAAAAAGTACGGCGCATCGGCCGTGTTCGTCACGAGCGAGTTGCCGGGGTGATTGTTTGGGAAAGTAGGACGGGCATCTTGCCTGTCATTGCTTCTGACAGGCTGGAAGCCTGTCCTACAAAAGCCTCACTTCTCAGGTGGAGCTTCTCGGAACGGCATCCGTTGTTCGTAGAGTTTCAGCCGCTCCTTCGCGCCATCGGCGTTCTCTTTTGCGAAGGTTTTATCCTCAAGAGCCTTCTTCTGATACTCGATAGCTTTCACGAAGTTCCCCGCCTCCGCGTGAGCGGCCGCGAGTGTGTCCAGGTAGAAGCCGTCTTTCCACTTGGTCAGCTCACACGCCTTGGTTGCCAGTTCGACGGCCTTCCTTCCATTGCGGAACTTGGCGTCGGGGCAGGTTGCGTGAATCCAGGCGAGATTCTCGGAGTACGCGGGGTCTTTGGGATCGAGTTTAATGGCCTGCGTGAAGTCCGCGATGGCCTTGGCATATTCGCCCTTCTCATTCCAGAGCAGTCCGCGACTATCGAAGGCTTCGGAGCGTGTGGGATCGAGCTTGAGAGCTTGTGTGTAGTCGGCAATCGCCTTGTCGGGTTCGTTCTCTTCGTCCCACGCATGGCCGCGCTGGATGAAGGCGTCGATGTCGTTGGGGTCGAGCTTGATGGCCTGGGTGAAGTCTTTAATTGCCTTGTCGTATTCTCCCTGCTGGCTCCAGGTTTTCCCGCGGTGGTAGAAAGCCAGCGAGTTCTTCGGATCGAGCTTGATGGCTGTCTCGAAGTCCTTCATGGCCTTGTCGTAGTCTTCCTTCTCCGCCCAGGTGATCCCGCGCGAGATATACGGATAGGTGTTCTTGGGATCGAGCTTGATGGCGGCATCGAAATCCTTGATCGCCTTGTCATAGTCCTTATTTTGGCGGTAAGCATCCCCGCGATTCTCGTAGTTGGTCGGGTCGTCCGGTTCGAGGTCGATCACGGCGGTGAGATCTTTGATCGCGTTGGCGAAGTCAGACTTGAGAGTGTACGCGGTGGCCCGGTTGGTGTACCCCCAGGTGTCGTTCTCGTTCTTCTTCAAGTAGTCGGTGAAGTAAGCAACCGCATCCTCGGCCTTCACCACTTCGCTTGTCTTCACCCACCCCTGATTGACTTCCGCGATCTGCGTGAGTCGCACTTCGAGCCATTCGCCATTCACGCGCAGCACGCGGGCATCGTAGAGTTCCCAGATGCCGACGACTTCGCTCTTGTCGGCCGCGCGTAAGTTGACATTTGCCTTGCGGGGGAAGACATCCTTCCCGGCCCACTCATCGGCGAACGCGACGGGCGAAGTGACCGTCATCACGACCAGGGCGCAGAGAGTGTGGCGCATGGTGGAAGCCCTCGCGGTGAGAAGACCAACATCGTCGCGCGCTGGGCGTGTTGGTGCAAGAGAGCGAATCCAGAAGTTGCCGGCCGCGTAGAACAGAGTGTGTTCGCTGCCGTCCTGTGTTCCGCGGGGGTGTAATGAGTACCGTGCCCGAACCGCGAGAAGGTCACACACCGCCCATCTCCGCGCCTCCCGTGTGGACCAAGATTGACGAAACGCCCATCCCGGCGAAGGTCGGCGAGTTCGAGATTGTGTCGAAGCTCGGAGCAGGATCATTCGGGCAAGTGTTTCTGGCTCATCAGTCATCACTTGGCCGGCAGGTCGCGATCAAGGTGTTCCACAACGAGCACTCCGGCGGAAGCGAGGGGCAACTCCTGGCCGGACTGGAACACGACAACATCGTGAAGGTGTTCTCGGCTTTCGCTGATGCGGACACCGGGCTACACGGTCTGTGTCTTCAATATGTTCCCGGAGCGGACCTCGGCGTGGTGATTCGTCACATTCACGCCCAGAGGCGCGCGCCGAAATCCGGCCGGGCAGTGATCGAAGCACTCGACGCGAACCGCAGAGGCGATCCAGGATTCGACCCGGCCGCGCTGCGTGATCGTGACGCGCTGGCGGGAGACGATTTCGCGCAGTGTGTCTGTCGGATTGGCGGCCGGCTTGCAGAAGCGCTCGCGTTCGCGCATGCACGAGGAATTCTGCACTGCGACATCAAGCCCGGTAACATTCTGCTGACTCCCTACGGCCGGCCGATGCTCGCCGATTTCAACGTGGCCTTCGATTCCAGACGGCACAAGCCCGAAGATGTGTCCTACGGAGGCACAATCGCCTACATGGCTCCCGAACATCGCGCCGCGGTCTACAATCTGCCGGGCGGTCGTGTGGATGAACGCTGCGATGTCTACTCGCTGGGTGTGGTTCTCTACGAACTGTCAACTGGCGAACGGCCCGCTCCTCGTCAACCGATGTCCGATGCGGATTCGACCGTGATTCCGCTGGCGACCAATCCCGCGATTTCCCCTTCCCCTGAGATTCACCCACAACAAGCCACACCGATTGAGAATGTTCCGCGCGAACTGGCCGCGGTGATCGAGCGCTGTCTTGATCCCGACCCAGCGCGCAGATACCAGACCGCGACCGAACTCGCCTCCGCGCTTTCCGGGGCGTGGGACTTGCTCGCGGCTCGTCGGGCGTTGCCTGCTCCATCGGCTATCGGGCGCTGGGTGTCAGAGCACCCCACGTTCGCGCTGATGTTGGCGGGCATGATTCCGCACCTCGCGGCTTCCATCGTGCAAATTGGATACAACGCGGTTCAGGTTCAACTCAACGACGAGCAGCAGCGAGCGTTCGCGCTACTGGTCATCGCTTACAACATGATCGCGTATCCGGTCTGCCTGGGTACGGGCTTTTACTTGATGTGGAGAATCGCTCGCCAGATGCCGAAGCTCTCTCGAATGACGGGTCCGGCTCTGGATGATCTTCGCCGACGCGCTCTACAGTTGGGCTGGTGGGTGGCGGGGTTGGGCGTGTTGGGGTGGTTACCGGGCGCGATCATCTTCCCGCTGGTCATTGATCTGGCGGCCGGTCCGCTGTCGTGGCAGACGTATGTGCATTTCGCGGTGTCGTTCACGCTGGCGGGGTTAATCGGCGTGGTATTCAGTTACCTGTGCATTCAGTATGTGATCTTCCGCGCGATTCTTCCGCGGCTGGGCAATCCCGATACGCACACGCCAGCGAAGATTCGCGCTGAGGTTCGCCCGCTGACGACTCCGTTTGGCCCGCTGGTGATACTCGCGTGTGGCGTACCTCTGGTGGGCGCGGTGCTGTTACTGACACTTTCCGACTCGTCATTCACGTTTGGCTTCCGGGTACTCGTCGCGGGGCTAATCGGCGCGGGTGTCGCGGGCGTCGGTCTGGCGGAGCGACTCGTCCGGCAACTCCGTCGGCTTGTCAGCGTCTGGCAGCGCGAGGGAGGGGAATCGGACTGATACGGGAAGTTCGCTCGCGCGGGCTTTTGTCATCCACACAGCGCTCGCGGGTGTGAACTCGCGCCCAGGCAACCCACACGGCGGTTGCGCACAGAATGAGAGCCTGCGCGTTCACCAGAAGCCCGCGCAACGGCCACGGCCCAAGTCCCTTCAACAGGACCACTCCGATTACGAACGCCACTAGCGAGACAATTCGCAACTTCACCGGCTGGTGCCTGTCAGTCGCCACAATCAAGACGATGAGAGCGGGGACGACGAGCGGAACGAGGTGGTAAGGTTCGAGGTACGGGTTGACCGCAACCGGCCCGATAATCAGAAGCGAGACATGCGTGAAGATGCTGATCGCGTCCTGTTCGCGCGTCCTTCGACACGCCGCTGCCCCTGCCACCCCTATCACCACCCAGAGCGCGCACATTCCGAACGTGATCGCGCGCGCAGCGCGGGCATCTCCCCCTGTCGCGTGGAGAGCGGCCTTGTCGAGCGAGATGAGAATCGGGTGGATGTTCTTCAAAGCCGGGTCGGTGGCACAGGTTAACTGCTTCATCCATTCGCCATACACCGTCCGTGAACCATCGAGACCGAACGCAATCGCGGGCACAACCAACCAGAACGCCACTGAGAGGCCCGCGGCCCATCCGAACGCCCGCCAGCGTCGCGTCCACGCAAGATACGGCAGAATCAGCACGGGAAACACTTTCAGTCCGATACTCAGCGCGAACCAGAACCCCGCGACTCGATCGCGCTTGGCCACCAGCGCTGCGCAACCGAACACGACCGCCGCGAGCACGATGAGGTTGCAGTTGATCGACCGCATATCCCACTGGAAGTAGTACGCGACCGCCAGATGTGCAATCGGCAGCAAGAGAAGTGACCCCGGCCGGAGGTGCAAGCCAAAGGCGCGAGCCAGCGCGAAGTAACACGCGCCCGCGGCCAGCCCGGTGAGCACAAGCCACAGCGCCGCGGACACCGCGAACGGGAACACGGCAGATGCGGCATGAACCGCGACCGCTGGAGGCGGATAGGGATAGTGTGGGGGATACTGATGCGTCTCTACGACTTGTCGGCTTGCATCGTAGAGAATGCGGTAATCGACAACCGACTGAGGCCAGGGCACGGAACCGAACAGCGCGCGGCCGGTGAGATCGAGGAGCAGCCACACGGC
>JAKEEV010000870.1 GCA_022616395.1 Planctomycetia bacterium
CTGTGCGAATGCCGGAGCGCCGACCAAGAGCGCAACAACGGCAAGCAACCAGCGTGGGTTCACTGGTGGAATCCTCCGAAAAGAATGCAGCTTCACGCAAAGTGTATCGCGATGACCACGGCGAGGGGACTGCTAAACTTCAGGTATGCCGCACGAGCCGCTACCCATCGACGCCGTGCTTCCCGAACTGCTCGCCGCGCTGCGCGCGAGTGGGTCCGCGGTTCTGCGCGCACCGACCGGAGCCGGGAAGACCACTCGCGTGCCTCCCGCGATCATCGAAAGCGGTCTGGCGGGGAACGAACTTGTGCTGATGCTCGAACCCCGACGCGTGGCCGCCCGTGCCGCGGCGCGACGCATGGCGATGGAACACGGAACACCGCTCGGCGACATATTCGGCTATCAGGTTCGCTTTGACCGCAAGGCCAGCGTGCGAACGCGAGTGCTTGTAGTCACGCCCGGCGTGCTGCTGCGCCTGCTGCACGATAATCCGCTTCTGGAAGGAATCGCGGCCGTTGTTTTCGATGAATTCCACGAACGCGGATTGGAAGCCGACCTCGCGCTGGGCATGGTTCGCCTCATTCGCGAGAACGTGCGGCCGGAGTTGAAGGTCGTCGTAATGTCCGCGACCGTCGATCCGGCTGCTGTGTCTGCTTACTTCAATGGTTGCCCGGTTGTGGATAGCCAAGGCCGCGCGTTTCCGGTTGAAGTTCGCTATCGCGCTCGCCGAAGTGACACTCCGGTATCACTCGTGGTTGCCGATGCTGTTCGCGATGTGCTGACCGAGCGCGAAGGAGATGTACTCGCTTTCCTGCCGGGCCTTCGCGAGATTCGCCAGACCGCGGATGAACTGGCAGCGTTCGCGCACGAGCAAGGAATCGCGGTGCTTCCGCTGCATGGCGATCTTCCACCCGAACAGCAAGACCGCGCACTTCAGAAACTCGATCAGCGGAAAGTCGTGCTTGCCACCAACGTCGCGGAAACATCTGTCACCGTGGAAGGCGTGACGACAGTAGTCGATTCCGGGCTTGCGCGGCAGATGGAATTCGAGCCATCGGTCGGAATGGATCGCTTGCGACTCGTTCCCATTTCGCGTGCATCAGCCGATCAGCGCGCTGGACGTGCGGGACGCACTCAACCGGGCGTGTGCGTTCGCCTGTGGGACGAACCGAGCCATCGCGGACGACCGGAACAGACCGTACCGGAAATCAAGCGCGTCGATCTCTGCGGCGCAGCGCTTCAACTGATTGCACTGGGCGAATCCGACGTGAGGCAGTTCCCCTGGCTCGATGCTCCAAGCGAAGAAGCCATCCAGCAATCACTTCACCTGCTCGAACAACTTGGCCTTCTCACTGTAGCCAGCCTCTGTGAGGCCGGTCCGACAGAAAACCCGGCCTCACAGAGGCCGGCTACAGAAAAGCCAGCACTCACTCCACTTGGTGAAGCCGCAGCACGGCTGCCAGTTCACCCGCGACTTGCCCGCTTGCTGCTCGAAGGCCAGCGACTCGGTGTTTCGGATCGCGCAGCGCTTACCGCCGCGCTACTCTCTGAACGCGACCCGTTCCTGCGCGAGTTCGACAACGGATCAGGGGGCTTACGCCCCCCGCTCGCCAGCGCCCCGCCCACGGTATCCGATGTGCTTGATCGTGTGGAAGCTCTCGAAGCGTTCGAGACGAATGGGCGCCTGGATGGGCCTCTGGGACGACTCCATCGCGGAGGCGCGAACGCGGTGCTGGAAGTGCGGGATCAGTTGGCGCGTCTCTTGGCGAACCCTGCCTGCAAGGGCGGTGGGTCTGCTTCACCCACCGCCCTTGCGGGCGGGGTTCGCCAAGACGAAACCCTCCTTCGCTGTATCTTCGCTGCGTATCCAGATCGCCTCGCGCGGCGGCGCGAGCCGGGGAGCACCAAGGCTCTCACAGTGGGCGGTCGCGGTGTGAAGCTTGCACCGACAAGTGGAGTGACTGAGCCGGAGTTGTTCGTGTGCGTCGATGTCGATGCCGGCGGCGCGGATTCGTTCGTGAGGCTCGCGTCTGGTGTTCCGCGCGAATGGCTTCCGGCGGAACGTATTACCACCCGCATTG
Organism: Planctomycetia bacterium; assembly: GCA_022616395.1. Lineage (GTDB taxonomy): Bacteria > Planctomycetota > Planctomycetia > Gemmatales > Gemmataceae > Gemmata. The sequence continues at coordinate 2,079 of JAKEEV010000870.1, forward strand.
AAGTGACCTTCGACGAGCAGACCGAACGGCTCGCAGCGCGGAAAGTCACCCGCTTCGATGATCTCGTTCTGGAGGAAACGCACGCCCACATCGCGGACGAAAGTGATGCAGCAAGCGTGCTGGCTTCCGCTGCCGCGGAGCGATTGGAGAAGGTGTTACCGCCGGCGGATTCAGATGCGGGGAAGTTCCGCACTCGTGTCCGCTGCCTGCGCGCGTGGGTTCCTGAGTTGAACCTGCCCGCGTTCGAGGCAAGCGATCTTCGCGAAGCACTCGAATCGCTTTGCCGCAATCGCCGATCACTCGCGGAGGTTCGCAACGGTCCGTGGCTCGACTTCCTCAAGGGCCAGCTCACTTACGAGCAACTCCGCGCCGTTGAGAACGAAGCCCCGGAGCGCCTCGAAGTGCCCAGTGGGAGCCACATCCAGATTGCGTACGAGGAAGGCCGGCCGCCAGTGCTCGCGGCCCGCATTCAGGAGATGTTCGGACTTGCGGAAACTCCTCGCATCGCTCGCGGACGTGTGAAGGTGCTACTCCACCTGCTCGCACCCAACTACCGCCCGCAGCAAGTGACCGACGACCTCGCGAGCTTCTGGAAGAACGGCTACCCGCTTGTGCGGAAGGAACTCCGCGCACGCTACCCCAAACACAGTTGGCCCGAAGACCCGCTGACGGCGGAGGCAGTGCGAGGAGCGAAGAGAAGGCAGGAATAGCCGCACGATGAGCGCCGACCGAGCAGCCGCTATTGCATGTGGGCCAAACAGACCCACTTATGCCCTTGTTCGCCGAGCGCGAAATAAATCGCAAAGCGCAGTGCTTCGGGCTTCGAGATGTTGTCGCCAAGGCTCCGCAACTGTCGATTGATCGAATCCACAATCTGGTCTGGTATGACCGTTTGGGTCACGACGACAAAGACGAACCCGCTATCGGGTCGGAAACAGTCTTCGATGACATACTCAACGCCTTTGTAGATTTGTCGCTTGGGATCGCACGGACGAATGAGACTCGCAGCACTTCCTTTGACGGCGAGTACCGTTACAAAGCCGTCTTTTGGACTTGTTACCGCCACATCAATGCGTTGGGAGCGATTCTGGTCGTCTGTCGGCTGCGAGATGATGCGATACTGGAGAGATTTCATTCCGTGATTGGTTGCATATTCAATGAACATGAATAGAAGCACTGCTCCACACGCAGCGGCAAGCGGGGGAATACAGAACAGGATGATCCTCACCCATCCTGATTTTTCACCACTGTGATTCTTCATTCTGGTTTCCACCACGCATCCAACTTCTTCGTTAGGTCTGTCACCTTGTCGGGGTGCTTCGCCGCGAGGTTCTCTTTCTCCGTCGCGTCCTTCGACAGGTCGTAGAGTTCCGGTTTGCCCTTCACGTTCGGTTCGTGAGGCACAATCAGCTTCCAGTGCCCGTCGATCACCCAGCGGTATTGCAGGTTCGCGCTCGGCTTGTTGATATCGACCGCGTTGTGCTCGAAGACTTCGCCGAAGATCGTGTCGCGACTCGCGACCCAGTGCGGATCGAGCAGGTTGATACCCTCCATCGCCTTCGCCTGCTTGCCTAACACCGCGTGCATGATTGTCGGCGCGAGGTCGATGGAATGCGCCAGCTTGTCGCTCTCGCCGGGTTTCACGTGGCCGGGCCACTTGATGATGATCGGCGTACGCAGCCCGCCATCGTATTGCGAGCGCTTCGACTTGGGCGCGTAGGCCGCGGACTTCTCGTCCTGAATCCAGCCGTTGTCGTGCAAGTAAATCACTAGCGTGTTCTCGGCCTGCCCGTTCTTCTCCAGTTTCGCGAGAAGATCGCCCACCGTTTCGTCGAACCACTCGCACATGGCCCAATACTTCGCGACAAACTCGGATTTTGTCTTCTCCTTGTACTTGTTGAAGAGCCGCGCCGGCGGGGTGTGCGGCGAGTGCGGCATCATCGGCGCATACCACACGAAGAACGGTTTGTTGTCCTTCTTCGCCTTGTCGAGGAAGTCGAAGACCGGTTGCAACCCTTGTCGGCCGATCTTCAGCCCCTCGTCTCCGTGCCGACCGCCCTTCGCGGTGTCACCGTGCGTCATGCCTTCGGTGAATCCCCCACAACGGCACGCATTGCCTTCCCACCACTTGCCGACTTGCAGGCTGATGAAACCTTCTTTCTCCAGCATCTTCGGTATCGTCGGTGATTTCTCGAAGATGGAAACCATCTCCGCCCGCAGCTTGAGGTAACCGGGATCTTTCATCGCCTGCCCGCCCTTGAGTCCCTTCGGTAGCGGTGGATCGTTTGATGTGATCTTGTGCTGATGCGGATAGAGGCCGGTAATCATCGTCGCGAGGCTCGGGCGACACAGACTGCTCGGCACATAGCCGCGTTTGAAGACAATCCCCTCGCGTGCGAGCTTATCGAGATGCGGCGTCTTGATCTGCTTGTGACCCATAAAGCCGTAGTCGGTCCAGCCCTGATCGTCGCCGACAATGAGCAACACATTCGGCGGTGCCGCTTGGAGCGGCAGTGCGAGTACAAGCGTGAACGCGAGCGCAGAGAGGTAACGGAGCATGATTGAATCCAGAAGAGGAATGGCCACAAAAAAGCACAAAAGGCACAAAAGAAAACCAAGATCAAGAAAGTGAATTGAACTCAATCTTCTCTTCTGCCTTTGGATTTCTTTTGTGCCTTTTGTGCTTTTTTGTGGCCATTGTGTCTTTACTTCTTCGGTAACAGTGTTTTCATCTGCTTGACGACATCCGCATACTTCGGGTCGGTGGCGAGGTTCTTCAGTTCGCTGGGGTCTTTCTCGTAGTCGAAGAGTTGCACGCCTTGCTTGCCCTCATCCCATGAGGTGTAGCGGTAGCGTTCGTTGCGAACCGAATAGCCCATGAAGCTGGGCTTCTTCGCACTCCCGCGGCGCACTTGCGTGATCGCGGGCTTGTCCCACTTCGCGCTCGGGTCGTCGAGGAGCGTCTTGAGGCTCTTGCCGTCGAGCTTTGGAACCTTCGCGTCGTTGCCGGTTGGAATCGGCAGCCCCGCGAGGTCCGCGAGCGTCGGGTGCAGGTCGATCAGTTCCACCGTGCGACCACACGCCTTGCCGTTACCCTTCCCGCGTGGATCGTAAATCAGAAGCGGCACGCGAGTCGAGTTCTCGAAGAGGCTCATCTTCTGCCACAGCCCGTGTTCGCCGAGGTGATAGCCGTGATCGCTGATGAACACCACGATGGTCTTGTCCGCGAGCTTCAGCTTATCGAGCGCATCGAGCACGCGGCCGACCTGCGCATCCATGAACGTGGTCGAAGCGTAGTAAGCCTGAAGCGCCTGCTTGCGCTGCGCGTCGGTCATCTTGTCCTGCTCGGCTTTCGCGCTGCCGAACGCGGGGGCGGGACCGGCGTCGCGATGCTTGTCGGGAACCTTCGGCAGTTCGATCTTGTCGGTCGGGTACATGTCGAAATACTTCTTCGGCGCAACGTAGGGCGTATGCGGGCGGTAGAAGCCGCACGCGATGAAGAACGGCTTGTCCTTGTTCTCTTCAAGGAGCTTGATGGTTGCATCCGCGCTCTTGCCGTCGGTCTGTTCGGTATCGGTGCCATCGGCCGCGAGCCAACTGAGCGTACCGCCGAAGCGACCCGATCCCTTCCCCTTCGGGTTCAGCGTGAAGATGAGGTCTTTTTCCTCGTCATCCTTGTCGCGTCCGCGCGGGTTAATCACCTTCATCCACGACGGCTTATCGTCAAGTCCGTCAGTTCCGATCTGACCGGGAACGCCGTAGTGGTAGAGCTTGCCGACGCGCGCGACGAAGTAGCCGCCCTTCTGGAACGTCTGCGGCATGCTCTGCGCATCCGGCACGTTCTTGCGGAACTGAGTCGCGTTCTCGTACACCTTCGTATTGTCCGGGCGAAGTCCGGTGAGGAAGCTCGCCCGCGATGGATTGCACAGAGGGAACTGACAGTACGCGCGGTCGAACTTCACGCCCTTCATCGCGAGCTTGTCAATGTTCGGCGACTTGGCAACTTTGCTGCCGTAACAGCCGAGCGTGTTGTTGGTGAGGTCGTCGGAGACGATGAACAGCACGTTCATCGTCTCCGCGGCTAATGATGGCGCCGCGAAGAAGGCGAGCGCCACAAGCGCGAGTAATCGTGACATGATGGCTCCTGCAAGAGGGATCGTCGAACCGCCTCGCCATTGGCACCAGGGGTTGAAACCCCTGGCTATTTTCGGTGACCCCTTCGGGGTCCAAAAGACAATGTGACACCAACGGTGTCACCGGGAATACCCAGGGGTTTCAACCCCTGGAACAGACGGCACGCAATCACTTCACTTCAACAACCCACACGTTGCGGTAGATGACCGGGTCGCCGTGATCCTGGAACTGGAAGGGGCCGGGCGTCGGCTCTTCCTTCTTGCCGCCGGGGCATTCCTTCGGGAACTCGACGTTGTCGTGAATCTTCACGCCGTTGTGGTAGATCGTCGCCCGCGCGTTCTTGGTCTTCTTGCCGCCCTCGAACACGGCTGGTGTGAACTCCATGTCGTAGGTCTGCCACACCATCGGAGGCAGGCACATATTCACGCTCGGCTTGTGTTGCGTGTAGATGCCGCCGCACTCGTTGTTCTCGCCAGCAAGTCCGAAGCTATCGAGCACCTGGCACTCGTAGCGATCTTGCAGATACACGCCGCTATTTCCGCGACCCTGGCCCGTGCTGTTGGGCATCCACGGTAAACGAAACTCGATGTGCGCCTTGAACGCGCCGAACTTCGCTTTGGTCGTGATGTTCCCGCCCTGCTCCTTCCCATCCGCCTTCTTGATCCTCGCGACCGTGAGGAATTTGCCGTCGGAAAGCTCCAGTAGCCGGCCGTTGGCCCAGTTCTTCTCGTCGCCTTCCTTGCCGAACAACACCACTGCGCCCTTTGGTGGCTTCTCCCCGAGCGTCTTCGACTTCCGCTCCACGCGCTTGGCGGTCACTGTCGCGCCGTCGTGAGTAAGCTCGATCTTGCCGCCCCCGATGGTGCCAATCGCTTCCTTCTTCTGGTTCAGCACTGCCACCCGAACATCACCGGTCACCGCCGCGAACTTCTTGCTGTCCTTCCCATCCCACCCAGCGCCGGGCAACCCGCCCTTGAGCGCTTTCACCGTGAACTCGCCGAGGCCGTTGGCGATCACTTGCACCCCGATCTTTTGCTCCACGCCGTTCCTCCCGACGAGCGTGCCCTCGTACTCGCCCTGAATGGCGAAGTCGGGGTCTTTCGCGGCGTCTTTCGGCTCCGCGATGGCGATTCGCTCCTTCTTCTTGGGCGGGTCTTTCTTGTCTTGCGCCGTGGAGCCGGGCAAACCGGCCGCGATGAGTACACCGGTGGCGAGAACACCGGCTAGCAGCGAACGGAACATGAGTCACCTTGAGGGGAGAAAGTGTGGTGGGCACAACACGCCAATTGTCCCGCCGGAACGCGCCGCGTCAATGGGGTGTCCAAAGTAGTAGGCACACGCTGGGTGCCGTGGATTTCAGAACGGCACCCAGCGAATGCCTACTACTTTGAATACGTCCGCTCGCCAGTTACAGTGAGCGTATGGAACAACTTCATGACGAAGCAACCGCGTATCACGAAGCCGGGCACGCGGTGATCGCGCTGGCGCTCGGCCGCACCATTCACAAGGTCGGCGTGTTGCCGAATCGCGAACGATTGGGTGAATGTCGTTTCGGTAAAGGGAGCGCAAAACCCACCGACGACTGGATCGAACGCGAAATCCTCATCGCGCTCGGCGGACTCGCGGCCGAAGCGCGTCACACCGGCACTTACGCCACCGACGAAGCCACGCAAGATCTGCGATTCGTGCGCCGGTTAGCTCTGGAGCGCAAATCCGAGCGCGCGGTGGAGCGCTACGAACAGCGGATGCTCGATAAGGTCGAGTACATGCTCGCGGACGAGGGGAACTGGAAAGCGGTCGAACTGATCGCCACGGAGTTGATGAAACACGGCACCATCAGCGGACGAGCCGCAAGGCACCTGTTCGAGCAAGCCACGAAAGAATGAAGACAGAAGACAGAATGGCCACAAAAAAGCACACAAGGCACAAAAGAATACAGAAGCAGAAGATTGAGTTTTGATTCTCTGTTCTGCGCTTCTTTTTGTGCTTTTTGTGCTTTTTTGTGGCCATTCCTCTTCTCTTCTCCATCTCAGCCGCCGGCGCGTTTCACCTTGTAGCCGAGTCGAGTCAGTTCCTCCGCGATCTTGTCGCGGTGGTCGCCCTGGATTTCGATGCGGCCATCCTTCGCGGTGCCGCCGGTGCCGCACTTGTTCTTGAGTTGCGTGGCGAGTTCCTTCAACTGGTCTTCGTTCAGCGGTAGTTCGGAAATGACTGTGACGCCCTTTCCTCTTCGCCCGGCGGTCTCGCGACTGAGCTTCACCGTGTGAACCTTCTTCGGCGGCGCGGGTGGAGGCGGGACTGGTTGCGGTGGCGGCTCCGCGTCACTTCCGCCGAGCAGGCGCGCGAAGAGTTTGTTCACTTCCGCTTCGAGATCGGTCATCGACATGTGTTCGACGCGGCCGGTCCAGCGGGGAAGTGTCGGTTGCGGCAAATCGACCGCGACAACGGTCTTCACCTTCACCTGCTCAAGCGCCTTCGGGTTCACCGGGTTCGCGCTCGCGCGAACGTCCCACGCGGCACCGAGACGCATCGCCGCGCAAGCGACTGCGTCCGCAGCTACGGCTGCGGTCTCCACATCGGCCGCGACGAACATCACAACTCGCTTCGCCTTTGGCATGACTGCCTTCAACTGAAGATGTCGCTGGTGCAGTCGCCGCCGGGGTAACGGATTTCATGCGCCCGGCTGGGGCCGTTCGGTTCCTTGCCGAAGTCGATCAAGAAGTCCTTGTTCAGTTTCATCCCGCCTTTGGTCGTGTCGCAGTCGATCTGAACCAACCACGAACCTTGCTTCTTCAAGTCCGGGTAGAACACGTTGTCCCAGGTGCTGTAAAGCGAGTTGGTCGCGTAGAGCCGCTTGCCGTCGAGCGACAGTTGAAGCATCTGCGGCCCGCCGGTGAGTTCCTTCTCTTTGAGCTTTTTCGGTTTCTCGATCACGCCGCCGAGCTTCACCGTGCCCGCGAGCTTCGGTTTGGCCGGGTCGCTGATGTCGTACTGCCGGACTTCGCCGTGCAGCCACGCGGAGACATACATGAAGCGGTCATCCATCGAGATGACGAAATCGCTGATGAGCGCGGGGACCATTCCGCCGGGGAACTTGTCGTGCTTCACCGGAGGAAGCTCGATTGCTTTCTCCGCGGTCCACGTCTTGCCATCAGCACCCAGAGCGAATCGCCACATCACGCTACTGAGTGCTGCTCCGACAAAACCCCATGCCTTCGTTGGGTCGTGCGCGAACCGCACTTCCAGTGGAATCGACGCAGCGCCCAAATCGAATGACTGGCGAATGGTTCGCTTCTCCCAGTCCCAGAGGTGAATCTTCTGGCCGTACTTGCCGGCCTTCACGTCGTCGAAGTTCGGTCCGGGGCCGAACGTCTTCGGTGCGCCCCACTCGCTCGACACCATCACGTTGTGTTTGGGCTGATACCAGAAGTCGTAGTTGAAGTTCATCCCCTTCAAGTCTGTTTCCCACCGACCCTTGATGTTGAACTTGTCGTCCAACAGCAGGAAACCGCCCGGAGCCTCTCCCTTTGCGTTGCCGAGCATCGAGAGCATGATTTCGCCCGTCGGCAGACAGTGGACCGTGTGAGGCGCGGAGAGGTTCGTTTTCTTCGCGATCACATCCGGCTGAATTACTTTGCGCATCTTCAAGTCCGTCGGGTCTTTCGTATCGACGATGTAAATGCGGCCCGACGCCAAACCGGGAACGATGAGATAACGCCGATCACCCGGCTTGCCGTGACACGCGGCACAGATGTTCCAGCCGAAGTGATGCAACTCGTCGCCCGTCTCCGTCATGCTCAGGCCCTGAACAACTTCCGAATACGACATCGATTCGGGGTTCACGTCCACGACCGCGAGGTAATCGGGCTTGTTGATCCCGGTGTTCGCGTAGGTGCAGGTGATGAACAAGAACTTCTCGCGTGGAGCCTTCATCGCCTCCTTCGGAGATGCGAAGCCCGGCTTGGGCGGCTGCGCGGATGAGTAGGCGAGCCGTGGGTGTGAACCCACGGATGCCGCGGCAAGCGCGGCGGATGAGTACAGGAACTCGCGACGATTCATGATTGGTCTCCGGGGAGTGGCAGAATCAGCCTACACAAGTGAACATCCGCGGGACACGCTTGAACGGCCAAATCGGGCGAACCCCGCCCGCAAGGGCGGTGGGTCCACACAGCGCAGAACACCCACCGCCCTTGCGGGCGGGGATTCGCCAAGTAATTCCCTTGCCCGTAGCGCATAGAATGGGCAACTCGAATGCGAAGGGAATACCATGTCCCGATTCTGGCAGCATTTCATCACTAACGGCGGAGAAACTCCCGCCGACGAGCCGAAACCAAAATCCGAGCAGTCGCCGGAGCCGGAAGAAGTCCTGGATGCGTTCTCGCGCGCGGTGATTGGTGTCGCGGAGAAACTCCGCCCGGCAGTAGTGAATCTGCGCGTTGGGCGCGGAATGAGAGGCGGAAGCGGCTCCGGCGTGCTGTTCACGCCCGATGGGTTCTTGCTCACGAATCATCATGTCGTGCAAGGACACGAGAAAGTTCGCGTTCGCTTAAGCGACGGCATGGAGATGACCGGAAACGTTATCGGGAATGACCCGTGGACCGATCTCGCGGTGGTGCAAGCCGAAGGCGATTCGTTCTCGTTCGCGACACTCGGCGATTCCGCCAAGTTGAAGGTTGGGCAACTCGCGGTCGCAATTGGCAGCCCGCTTGGGTTTGAATCAACCGTGACCGCGGGCGTAATCTCCGCGCTCGGCCGCACGCTGCGAAGCGTGTCCGGTCACCTTGTCGATAACGTGATTCAAACCGATGCCGCGCTCAATCCGGGCAACAGCGGCGGGCCGCTTGTCGATTCACACGGCCGCGTCATCGGCATTAACACCGCCGTGATTCAGCCGGCGCAAGGAATCTGCTTCGCGGTGCCGATCAACACCGCCAAGACGATCCTTCCCCAGTTGCTCAAGCATGGCCGGGTGCTGCGCGGATACCTGGGACTTCATGTAAGGCAAGTTCCCATCTCGCCGGAAGCACGCCAGAAGTTTGAACTGACCCAGAAGAGCGGTGTGGAAATACTCATGCTCGAAGAAGACGGCCCGGCACAGAACGCGGGTCTGTGGATCGAGGACATCATCATCGGTTTCGGCAACAAGCCCGTAACGAGCGTGGATGACCTCCA
>JAKEEV010000871.1 GCA_022616395.1 Planctomycetia bacterium
AGAACCTCGCCATCCAGTTCGCCGATTGCCTTCCAGCGCAATTTCGTCTTCGGTTTCGTCAGTGTCGCGGTGGAACCGTTGTTCTCGTTGGATGTCGCGCTCGTTCGTTGCCCCACATAGAATCGGTGGTTCGCGGTCACAAGCGTTTCGCGGAACGAGGCGGTGTGTCGAATCGCGATCACTTCGCGGATGCCCGTACACCACGCCTTCACCACCGTCACCGGCTGGCCGTTCATGTTGATGACGCGGTCGCCGGCTCGCACTTCCTCGATGTTTCGATAAGTTCCGTTCGCCAGGAGCACACGAGTGCCCGCAGCGAAGCAACCCGGACCGATGCCGCACTTCACGCCGTCTGCACCGGCGTCGGCGAGTGCTTTCGCGCCTTCTGCCGTGGCGACGTTGCCCGCGATCACGTCGATGCTGTGCCGCTTCTTGATCTCGCGGACTGTCTCGATCACGTTACGACTGTGACCGTGTGCCGAATCCACCACCAGCACATCCACGCCCGCCTCGATCAGAGACGCGGCTCGTTCGTAGTCCCGAACACTAACTGCCGCTCCCACCTTCAACCGCCCGCGAGCATCTTTAGCCGCATGTGGAAACTTCAGCGTCTTGTCGATGTCCTTGATCGTGATCAATCCCTTCAGTCTGAATTGATCGTCTACCAGGAGCAGTTTCTCCACCTTATTTTTCGTCAGGATTTTCTCGGCCGTGTCGAGCGTGGTGTTCTCCGGGGCGGTCACGAGGTTGTCCTTGGTCATCACCTCCGCGAGCTTCAGTTCGTTGTTGTCGAGGAACTTCAGATCGCGGCGGGTCAGAATTCCCTTGAGAATTCCGTTGACCGTGATCGGCACGCCGCTGATGTGGTGGTCTTCCATGATCTTGCGTGCATGGCCCACGGTGTCGTCTGGTGGCAGCGTGATCGGGTCGGTGATGATGCCGTTTTCGCTGCGCTTGACCTTGTCCACCTCGCGCGTCTGGACCGCGACCGAGAGGTTCTTGTGAATGATGCCGATGCCGCCTTCTTGCGCAAGCGCGATGGCCAGTTCGCTCTCGGTAACGGTGTCCATCGGGCTGGAGAGGATCGGGATGTTAATCCTCACGTTGCGGGTAAGTTGGGTGCGTACCTCCGTGTCCTTGGGCACCACATCGCTGTAGCCCGGCTCAAGCAAAACGTCGTCGAAGGTGATTCCCTGATACGCGATGCGGTCCTGCATGGCGGCTCCTGCGGCAAAGAAGCTCGAAGGGGGTGGATTCGGGATTATAGAGAGTGGAGGCAAACCGCGTCGATGGGAAGTACCGACCGCGAGCCGTGATATTCTAACGAAATCCAGAGGGCCAGAGGGCCACATCGGAGAGTTGCCCTTCTGGGTGTCGGCTTCTCGGACACCCAGATACCC
>JAKEEV010000872.1 GCA_022616395.1 Planctomycetia bacterium
ATGGCCCGGTTCATGTGCCGGTGGCTCAAAGGCGAAGACAAAGTCATCACCGAGGGCGACTGGCCCATCGAGAAGGACGCGACGCTCTTCTGCACGCGCAGCGGGCAAGTGCTGGACGACCTCAAGGGTAAATCCGTCTTCGATCTGAACGCGGCATTGGCAACGGAACTGGCGAAGAAGCGCGCAGAGAAGCCGCTGAAGCCCGAGGAACTCCGAGACGCGGTGCAACAACTCGCCCTGCCGGACACCGTGCCGATCTTCAAGAGCGCTGAGGCGGGCGCGATTGATAAGGGTCAGTTCACGATCACCAAGCGGGTCTTCAGCACCGGGTCAGGCGTACCTGTTCCGGCGCTGGTGTTTGAACCGAAAGAGAGCGTCGGCAGGACGCCGATGGTCGTCTACGTCTACGATCAGGGAGCCGCGGCGGTCGCGGACTCGGCCGGCAAACTCGCGAGCGCGGGACACAATGTGATGGCGGTCGATCTTCGCGGGTATGGCGAGACAGCTCCGGGAGTCATCAAAGACGGAAAGGGCCCCGCGTTCGGTGTCGAGTTCAAGGAATCGTTCCTCGCCTTGCACCTGAACACATCGCTACTCGCGCTGCGTGTGGCCGATCTGCTGGGTGTCATCAACACGGTCCCGAAGGAACAAGGCGTCGAACTGCACGGCTTCGGTTCGGCCGGGCCGGTCGCGTTGCACGCGGCGATGATGAACGATCGCGTGAAGTCTCTCACCCTCGACGCGAGTCTTGTCTCGTGGGACGCGGTTGTGCGCACACCGATCAGCCACAACCAGTTGACCAACGTGGTTCCCGGCGCGCTGAAGGTGTACGATCTACCCGACCTCGCTGCGGCAATCGCCCCGCGACCACTCACAATCCGCAACTCGGCCGATGCGCTGGGCAAACCGCTGACGAAGGAAGAAGCCGAGCAAGCGTACAAGAGCGTGCGCGAAGCGTACACAAAGGCGAAAGCCGCCGACAAGTTCACGCTCGTTGTCCCTGCAAAGTAAGTCAGAATTCGCCACGGATGAACACGGATAAAGGCAGGATCAGAAACGAACAATGGCCACAAAAAAGCACAAAACGCACAAAGGAAAACCAAAGACCAAGATGATTGATTTCGATTGATCTGTCTTCCTCTTGTGTTTTCTTTTGTGCCTTTTGTGCTTTTTTGTGGCCATTGTTCTTCTGTCTTGATCCGTGTTTTCTGTGTTGATCTGTGGCTCCTCTTGTTCCCCCGAACTCCCCATGCGCACCACTTTCATCGCACTTGTGTTGCTCATCTTGGCGGCGGCCACTTCAGTCGCGGCCGACTTCAAGGACGTGGACCCAAACGTCTTCCCCAAGGACGACCCGAAGGCCAAAGATCTGCCCAAGATGATGCGGACCGATGCCAGGAAGCGCATGCAGGAAGCAAACCTGCGCGAGTCGAAACTATTCGCTGAAGTGAAGACGAAAGAGCAGTGGGAGAAGTATCGCGACGTGCGCATTCAGAAGCTGAAGGAGTCGCTGGGCACCTTCCCTGAAGTGCCGAAGGACATGAAGGTGAAGGTGACACGCGAACTCGATGGCGAAGGGTTTGTGATTCACAACATCGTGTACGAAACGCGGCCGGGGCTGTGGGTGAGTGCCAATCTTTACTTGCCGGAGGCGAACCCCGACCGCAAGGGAGGGGGTGCAGACAAGATGCCGGGGATTATCATCTCGCACAGTCACCACACGCCCAAGACGCACGGCGAACTGCAAGACATGGGCATGACGTGGGCGCGAAGTGGCGTCGCGGTGCTTGTTCCCGATCATCTCGGCCACGGCGAGCGGCGTCAGCACAACTTCCGCACCGAAAAGGACTATCCCAAGCCGTTCCGCGTCGGCCGACAGGATTACTACTTCCGCTA
>JAKEEV010000873.1 GCA_022616395.1 Planctomycetia bacterium
AAAAGCGTGACCGTGGAGTAATCATGATCGACTTACAACTCGAATCGCTGACCGCTGCGATTCGCGACTCGGAATTCATTCACACGCTCTGGTCAATCGCGCGGGATGCCGGTGTGGAACTGGCACTCGCGCGGGAAAAGGTGCGCCCGCTGCGCGAATCCGAGATTCGCGAACTGGTTGCCAACGGCAACACGGCCAACGGCTGGCACCGGGTCCGAGTCGCCGAGGGCTTTCGCCCAAATCGAGTCCGGCAGTCGGACTTTCGCGGAGACGTGGTTCTCGGTCGATTTGAAGAGACCGTGCGCGGGCCGGGCGGTGTGGAACTCCCTTCGGGAGTGATTCGCAGCACCGTCTCGAATTGCGTGATCGGTCACAACGCGATTGTGCGCAACGTGGACCTCCTCGCGGGGTATGTGGTCGAGGAGCGAGCGTCGATTTCCGATTGCGGGCGAGTCATCTGCGACGGCCCGACCACCTTCGGTAATGGAATCAGGATTCCCATTGGTCCGCAATGCGGCGGGCGATGGCTTCGGGCATTCGCCGAGATGACGCTCGACCTCGCCGACCGGCTCACGACTTCTCGCGCGGATGGATTGGAAGCCCGCTATGCCGAACTGATCGCGGAGTATCTGGATGAAGTCCGAAGTGTGCGCGGAGTGATCGGGTCAGGGGCAGTGGTCTCGCATGTGCCGGTGATTCGCAATGTGTTCATCGGAGCAGGTGCGGAACTCGATGCGGCCACGAGGATCGAGAACACAACTATCCTCAGTTCATTTGAAGAACCGGTCCAGATTCGAGACGGAGCCTGTATCTCGGATAGCATCGTGCAATGGGGAGCGCTCGTTTGCGGCCCCGCGGTCATCGAACGATCCATGCTTCTGGAACAGTGCGCGGTGGATCGCTTCGGCAAGGTCACCGAAAGCGTGATTGGTCCGAACAGTGCCATCGGCGGGGCGGAAGTCACGGCGAGTCTGGTTGGCCCGTTCGTTGGCTGTCATCACCAGGGGTTATTGATCGCGGCACGATGGCCGGCAGGTCGCGGAAACCTCGGTTATGGTGCTGGCGTTGGATGTAACCACACCTCTCGCGCTCCAGACCAGGAAGCGATTCTCGGGGAAGGATTGTTCATCGGTCTGGGAGCGAGGATTCAGTATCCAGCCGACTTCCATCGGTCTCCTTATTCCGTCATCGCGAGCGGAGCGAATCTTCCCCCGCAGTCGCTGGCCTTCCCGTTCTCGCTTGTTCGC
>JAKEEV010000111.1 GCA_022616395.1 Planctomycetia bacterium
TAATCCTCAATGAATGCCTGGTGCTTCTCCCGCGTGAACGGGTTGTGCTGCACATTCGGACTGGGATCAACACCGACGAAGCGGTTCGCGCGGGCCGCGAGTTCAGTTGCCAGCTTAACGTTGTCCGGGAAAGGACTCGCACCAGCGCCCACATCGAGCCAGTCGCAACCCGCGAACACCGCATTGGCGACCGTGGCCTCGTAGATGTCGGCCGGGAGGAAATAGCCGTACCTGTGCCGACGACGCGGGTTTGGGCCGGTCGTCTCTGGGTCGCCGTACTTCAGCGCGAACAGTCGCTCAAGATCGGTCGCGGTCGGAAGCACACGCGAAGGTGTTGAGTGCATCACATCGGACAGAGTAGCAGAAAGCGTGTCGCTGAGATGCTCCGAGGTGCCCGGTCGAGTGGTCCCCCTTGCCCCTTCGCGCGGACTCGCCTAGCCTGATGCCGCCTGCCTTTCCCTCGCATCAGGAGATCCGCCAAATGTCCCGCCTGCTTGTCTTCGCGGCTGTCGGGCTTGCCATCGCGGTCGCCGCACCAGTCGCACGCACCGAAGAGCCAAAGCCACCCAAGGGGTTCGTTCCCCTGTTCAATGGGAAGAACCTTGAAGGCTGGAAGGGCCACACCACGATGAAGGAACGCGCCACGCTTGCGTCCGAGAAACTCGCGGACCTTCAGAAGCAGCGAACCAAGACCGCTCTGGAGCACTGGAAAGTTGCCGATGGAGCAATCCACTGCGACGGCAAGGGCGGCGTCAGCCTGGTGACCGACAAGGATTACGGCAACTTTGAACTTTTGCTCGACTGGAAGATCGAGAAGAACGGCGACAGCGGCATCTACCTGCGCGGGCAACCTCAGGTGCAAATCTGGGACTCGGACAACTCGCCCGGCGCCAAGGGCGTCGATAAAGGCTCAGGTTCCGGCGGATTGTGGAATAACCCAGCCGGAGACAAGGCGAAGATTCCGCTGAAGAAGGCCGACAAGCCCGTGGGCGAGTGGAACACGTTCCACATCACGGTGAAGGGCGACGAGGTGACAATCAAGCTCAACGACGTGCTGGTGGTGGATAAGGGGAAGTTGCTCAACTACTGGGAGAAGGGCAAACCGGTGCCGGAGAAGGGGCCGATCGAGCTTCAGTTCCACGGCGACCCACTGTGGTTCAAGAACATCTACATCAAGGAACTGAAGTAGAGTCGCCGGGTCTTTCAGAGCCGGAAGCGTCAGCGACGGTTCTTGATTTCCATCAGCGACGGATCAACCAAAGACCGTCGCTGACGCTTCCGGCTCCGATTGTGCTACTTCTTGGTCTTTCAGAAGCCTCAGCGACGGTTCTTGATTTCAGCGACAACCAAAGACCGTCGCTGACGCTTCCGGCTCTGATTGTGCTACTTCTTGTCTTCCTTTGCCAGTAGCTCGGCGAGTTTTTCGGCGCGGGTGATGAGTAGGTTCGCGTGGGCAATGCGGCCTGGGAATCCCTTCTGTACCCCTGCCATCTGCTGATAGCTTTGCCACTGCGCGAGCGCGGTTTGCCAGGCGTCGAGGGCATCGGCCTTCAGGCGCGCCAACTCAGCGCTCGTGGCACGTTCGAGGCGGGCTTGAGCGCGCTCGGCTTGTTCGTGCTTGCACAGAGCCAAGAGATAGGTTGCCTCGGCTTGCCCGATTTCGGCAGAAGCCTGGTCGATTAACAGTTGTGCTGCCGCGCCGGTTTGCCAGTGGTTCTCGACCGCAGCCTGTGCTCGTTGCTGAGCGTCCTTGCTTGTACCCGACAGCCGGGAGTTGCTGAGTTCCTGATGGAGCGTGTTGGCTGTCTCGCACCACTCCTGAATCTGCTTCTCGGTGTCCTTGCTGTTTCGCAACCGCTCCAGTCCGCCGGCAAACGCCTGTTGCTTGCTGACGAGATCCTTGGCCGCGTCGTGGAACTGACCACGCTGGATACGCTCGCGTGGGTTGGGTGGATCGAGAAAAGCCCCTTTCAGCCCCACGGCAGCGTAGATCCTCAGCCGGTCTATCGCCTCCGGCTCTTGCAGTTCTGATGGTCGGGTGGTGAAGACGCTTGGCGGAATTTGCTCACGCGTGTACGCATCGAATAGCCGGGCGCCAGTTGGTGATCGGTCAGAGCCGCCTTCTTCCAGCGGCAGGAACGAACGGGCCGTGCGGCCGTAGGCGAATGGGTCGTCAAGCGGGTTCCAGAACTTCGGCTTCGGATCGGGGAACGCGAACTGGAGCGCCACTGGGTCATATGCAGTTTTCACGCCGAGTTCCTTCTTGAGGTTGGCGTCGAAACTCGCCATTCGCGAGGAGAGCGAGTTCACCGGCACGGCCAGATACACGGTGGCATTCTTCGCGTCTTCGAGAGTCGCACCGGAGACGTTCGCCTTGTCCTCGAACCACGCCTTCGCGGACTCCGGTTTGGCCTTCAACTGCGAAAGCATGACCGGGAACGGTTCCCCGCGCCACGGATCGAAGAGTTTCACGTCGTTGCCAATGCGCACCCCCACTGCCCAGAACGGCCCGCGTGGCGCGATGGCCACGACTGCCGCGAGTTCCTCCGGCTTGGTCACAGGCGAGTTGACGTGGAACTGGGTTGTACTCGGACCGGCATCGGGTCGGCCGATCAGACAACCGTCGAGTTCGAGTTGTTGAAGAAGCGAGATGAAGACGTACATCCGCTCCAATCCAGACCCGTATCCGCGGCGGAGTATGGCAGTCGGTGGGAGGGCGGTGGTCGCGAACGTTTGGGGGCCAAGTTGCTGCAACCACGGGTTGAGGTAGACCTGTCGGCACACCCAGGCGAACGCCAGTTCCACCTGTCGCTCTGGGGGCTGACCCATGAGGGCCAGCGAGCGAGCCGCATCGCGCATGTAGAAGCAATCGGCCAGGTAAACGGAGTCGTGTGAACTGAACGAGGCTCCGCGGATCTCTTCGCGGTCGCTAGGTGAAAGCGGCACGGTCGAGTTGATCTTGCCGAGCGCTTCTTCCGTGAGAGCCACTGGCTTTGGGTCATCGGATGACGCCAGATCGCTCGTCAGGCCACCGAGCGCGGCCTTGCACGCAGCGATGTCCGTGTCCTTCCTTAACCGCACAGCCGCGACTTCCCACGGCTTGCCCTTCACCGTGTTCGGATCGGGCGGCGGAGGAGGAGGAGGTTTGCTGCACCCGCTACTTCCAACTCCGAGCGCGACCATCGCAACCAGCGCGATCAGCGCGACGAATGACAACCCGGCGACAAGCCGGTAGGAGCGGGGAGTATCAAGCGGAGAAGTGGGAGTCATGGGAGTCAACTCATGTGGGATTACTTCAAGGCGTTATGAATTCGCAAGCACGCGGAGATTACGTTGGGGAGTTCGGAGAGCGGGACCATGTTCGGGCCGTCGCTCTTCGCTTCGGCTGGGTTGGGGTGTGTTTCGATGAACACGCCATCGCACCCCGCGGCGACCGCGGCTCGGGCCAACACCGGGACCATTCGCGAATCGCCACCGGTGCGGTCGCCCAATGCTCCTGGCATCTGTACGCTGTGAGTGGCGTCAAAGATCACCGGCGCGCCGGTTTCCTGCATCCACGGCACCGCTCGCATGTCGTTCACGAGCATTCCGTAACCGAAGGTCGTGCCGCGTTCGGTCAGAAGCACGTTCCCGTTGTCGAACTCCCTGAGCTTCGCGACCACGTTTTTCATGTCCCACGGGGCCATGAACTGCCCCTTCTTGACGTTCACCACGCGACCAGTCCGACCGCACGCTTCCAGTAAGTCCGTCTGGCGAGCGAGGAACGCCGGCACCTGCAGAATCTCGCAGACTTCAGCCGCGGGTGCTGCCTGGTGGCATTCGTGAATGTCGGTGGTGACCGGTAATCCAGTCGCGCGCTTCACCGCTTCGAGTGTCTTGAGTCCTTCGTGCAGTCCGGGTCCGCGAAACGACTTCCCGGAACTGCGGTTGGCCTTGTCGAATGACGCCTTGAACACCAGCGGCAATTCGAGTCGCTCGGCACACTCGCGAAGCGTCTGGGCGATCTTGAGCGTTAGGTCGTGCGACTCGATCACGCACGGTCCGCAGATCCACAAGAGTGGATGGGTCGCGCCCACACTGTACGGCCCGACCTTCACTGATTGTGGGGCCATCGGAGTTTCCCCTAGGGTATTTACAAAGTCCTGGAAGTTCAGGTAGTACCGCGTGGAATGGCGAAAGGGCAAGGGCAACCTAAGCAGGTGGCCTGAGTTGCCTGTTGCTTTTCAACGAGCCGCGACCGCAAGGGAGCGGTTAGCGTTTCCCGCTCCCGCTGGTCGCGGCTCGTTGAAAACTTACAAACCTCTCTGCCCCAGTGCTTAGAGGACAGAGAACAGAGGACAGCGATCAGAGGACAGAAGACAGAGGACAGAGGACAGCGATCAGAAGACAGAACGCAGAAGAGAAAACCGGGCAGGGGCACGGGAAAACCAAACCGACCAGTCGTTGCCTCTCTTCTGTCTTGCCCCTGCCCATGCCCGTGCCCGATTCTTCTGGCTTCTGATCTCTGTCCTCTGTCCTCTGTCTTCTGTTCTCTGTCCTCTGAAAAAAGTGCTCTCGTTTTGTAAGAACGCAATTGGTAGAGTCCGCCGCGCTTTCGGGTCCGGTATGTGCTGGGAGCCGAAGCCCTACTCATGGATGAGTAGAGTTTACACGGAGGTTGTCGCGTGGCTCGTCGCCAGTTGCGCCGAAGGCTGATGCTCGGGCTGGCCGTTGTGGCCGGCAGCATCTTGCTTTTGGCCGCTGGCACGTGCTACGGACTGTATGCGTACTACACGAGTGTCAAGACGACCGACCGGAAGCTGGGTGAACTGGATGTCGCTAACCAGATGATCGAGACGCTCAATGCGCTTGAGCAGGGGGATGTCGATCACAAGACCTACATGGTTCATCTCCTGCACGCCCAGGCACAGCTTGCGTACTTCCGCACCCTGAACACCCGCACGGTAACGGGCGGGCTGGACCCCGATGACGGCGACATGGAAACCGGCCTGATGAACCAACTGGAGGGCCAACTCAAGGAACTCGAAGAGGTGGTGAACAGGGCCCACGGCACCCAGGTCGATCTCGACACTACCGTGTCGCTGCGGAATGACCCGGACGTGCGGCAGGCACACCTCAAGGCTCGGCGGACAACGGAGCAACTTCGAGTCGCGCTCATCGACGATATCCAGGCCAGCGGACGCAACTCGAACGCCGCGATCAAGCAGAGTATTGGGATTTCCGGCCTCGCGGTTGCCTTTGCGCTCGCGCTTCTGCCCACCATGCTCTATTACTTCCGCGCGTGGCTTCACGCCCCGATCCGCGAACTTCAAGCCGGTGTTCAGCGCGTCCACGGAGGCAATTTCGATCAGCCGATCACGCTCACTTCCGGCGACGAACTTCAGGAACTGGCCGACGAGTTCAACACGATGGTCGCCCGACTCAGCGCCGTCTACGCGGACCTTGCTCGGCAGGTGAATGAGCGCAGCCGGCAACTGGTGCGCAGCGAGCGAATGGTGTCGGTTGGGTTCCTCGCGGCTGGAGTTGCTCACGAGATTAACAATCCGCTCGCCAGCATCCTGTTCTGTTCCGAAGCACTCGAACGCCGATTGCAAGAAGTTCTCAGCGCGCTTGTGACCACGACCAGCGGAGCGCCCCCCGCCGAGGTCGAGGTACTCAGTCGCTACCTGAAGATGATTCAGCAAGAAGCGCTCCGCTGTAAGGACATCACGCAGAAGTTGCTCGACTTCAGCCGAACGGGCGACCGCCGACACGAACCGGCCGACCTCACCGGCCTTGTGCGCGGAGTGCTGGAAGTCGCTCGTCACTTGCCCACGAGCCGCGGAAAGGCCATCGAGTTCAATCCAGGTGGATACATCGTTGCACCGGTCAACGCGCAAGACCTGAAGAGTGTGATTCTGAACCTGGTGGTCAACGCGCTCGATAGTCTCGACGACGGCGGCCGCTTGGCGATCACGCTGGCCACAGTGGACAACTTCGCGGAGTTGGTGTTCACCGATACCGGCTGCGGCATGACGGAGGAGGTGTTGCAAAACATCTTCGAGCCGTTCTTCACGCGCAACCGAACCGGCAAGGGAACGGGCTTGGGGCTGTTCATCAGCCATCAGATTGTGGATCAGCATGGAGGAACGATCACCGCGACAAGCGCAGGACCGGGGCTGGGGAGTACGTTCACCGTGCGCATTCCGCTTCAGGACATCGGAAGGAATCAGGAAGCCGGACCGGAACCCGCGACGCTGCCGTTCCCCGGCTCGCGCGCGGCCGCGTAAGGTTCTGGCGAACCCCGCCCGCAAGGGCGGCGGGTGCGAGGCGCACCCGCGACTCGAGTCGTGCGAGTAACCCACCGCCCTTGCGGGCGGGGTTCGCCAGGAACTCGGCTTGTAAATCCTTCAACCCTGGTGCATAGCAGCCCGCCCCCGAATGTAGTTGGCTGATACGGAGATTGCGAGTGGCGACTACTCCCGCACATAACCGACTGCGAATCCTCTTCGTGGATGATGAAGCTCATCTGCGCGAGTTCATGCGGTCAGAACTTCCTCGCCTCGGTCACGATGTCACCGTCTGCCCGGATAGCAAAAGCGGCATCGAAGCGGTGAAGAAGGCCACGTTCGACGCCGCGATCCTCGACTTGCGGATGGAGCATGACAAGGCCGGGTTGCAAGTGCTCGCGGCTCTCAAGCAGGTCTCGCCCGACACCGAAGCCGTCATCATGACCGGTTACGGCAGCACTGAGACCGCGGTGGAAGCTCTTCGGCTCGGCGCGTTCGATTATCTCACCAAGCCGTGCAAGTTGACCGACATCGAGGCTCTCCTTCTTCGCATTCAGGAAAAGCGAAGACTCAAGAACAAGACCGCGGCGCTGGAAAGTCGCGTGCAGACGGCAGAAGGTCCGCCGGGACTCATCGGTTCAAGTCAGGCGATGGTCCCGGTTCAGCAGTTCATCGAACGAGTCGCTCCGACAGAGGCGCGCGTGCTCATCACTGGCGAAACAGGTACGGGCAAAGAAGTGGTGGCCCGCGAGCTGTATCAGAAGAGCAACCGAGCCGAGATGCCGTTCGTGCCAGTCAATTGCGGCGCACTGACGCACAATCTGGCCGAGAGTCAGTTGTTCGGCCACAAGAAAGGCGCGTTCACCGGCGCTGACCGCGACCACAAGGGCTTCTTTGAAGTCGCTAACGGAGGAACGGTGTTCCTCGATGAACTCGGCGAACTCGACAAGAACATTCAGGTGAAGTTACTGAGGTTCTTGGAGTCAGGAGAGATTCAGCGGTTGGGAGACAGCCATCCGATCATGGTTGATGTGCGGGTGGTCTGCGCCACGCACCGCGACTTGCGGCAGATGATCGCAGAGGGGCAGTTCCGCGAGGACTTGCTCTATCGGCTGAATATGTTCCCGGTTCATTTGCCTCCGTTGCGTGATCGCGCGACAGACATCCCGGAGTTAGCCCGCCATCTGCTCGCGCGAGCCGCCAAGCGACCGCTCGAGAATGTCTCTCACTTGCTGACGCCCGATGCGCTTCGGGTGGTCATGGAATACAACTGGCCGGGGAATGTTCGCGAACTGGCCAACGCGATGGAATATGCCTGGATCGTCTCCGGCGGTCAGCCGATCACCGTGACTCACCTTCCTCATGATGTGCGCAACCCGCGCCCAACCGCGTGGCGCACTCCGGACGCTTCTCCACAGACAACGGGCGTATTCGCGACTCGCCCGGACCCGGGATCCGCGACTTTGCCATTCCCAACCGCTCCCACTTCGCCGATGCCGACCGCGCCCACAATCGCGGACCCGAACGCCCCGACGAAGTCGCTCGCGGACGTGGAGATGGAGTACATCCTTCAGGTGTACGCGAAGAACGGCATGAACAAGCAGAAGACCAGCGACGAATTGGGTATCAGCCTCAAGACGCTCTACAACAAGCTGCACAAGTACGAAGAAGAGCGCCAGCGAAGGGCAGGGTGAATGGTCTTCAGAGTAGCTCGCGACTCCGTCGCGGAGCGGCGGGCTACTTGTATTGGGAACAACTCTCCTTCTCCTTCTCCTTGACGCGCATCCAGGGATACTTCGAGGCGCCATAGACCTCGGTCCAGGTGTCACCGTTGAGCGTGTAAGTGTACGATCCGCTTGCGAACGGCTTGCCCTTGCCGGGTCCCTCCACCACTTTCCCGTTGAAGTAGTTGTAGACCTTGTCCTTGCCCTTCACCTCCAGTTTGA
>JAKEEV010000874.1 GCA_022616395.1 Planctomycetia bacterium
GTTAGCGTTTCCCGCTCCCTTGCGGTCGCGGCTCGTTGAAAACTTACAAACCTCTCTGCCCCAGTGCTTAGTCCCAGCCTCCGCCCTCGTCCAACCGTGGGAAGTTGGCTGAGGTGGGCTGAAAACAGCATGCCGTGCCCC
The DNA here is from genome assembly GCA_022616395.1 of Planctomycetia bacterium. GTDB lineage: Bacteria > Planctomycetota > Planctomycetia > Gemmatales > Gemmataceae > Gemmata. The sequence continues at coordinate 142 of JAKEEV010000874.1, forward strand.
CTGTCCCTACTTGAAACTACTGGTCAGGGAGCGGGTGGAAACTTTCACCCGCTCCCTCACTGTCGCGGTTCACCGGAAGGGTTTACTTACTCAGACTCCAGACGGTGGCGGTGGTGTCTGGCGAGCCGGTGACGAGCCACTTCCCATCGGGCGAGAACGCGGAGCTGATGGGTGTCATCCCGGGGCTGGCGAACGTGTGCTTGGTGGTGCCGGTGGCCCATTCCAGAACCAGCACCGGAGCCGAGGGTGCGGGGCCGTAATCCGACTGACACACAACGGCCACGTTCTTCCCGTCGGGGCTGAACACGGGAACTGCTCCCGGATTACGCCTGCCAACATCGTATGTCTTGGTCTTTGCGCCGGTGGTGATGTTGAAGCCGATCAACTGCCCCTTACTTGTCACCACCGCGGCCGTTTGGTTGTCGCCTGCGGCCGCGACATACGGATTGTTGAAGCCGCTCGGTTCGCTCAGCGAGCCTTTCTTCGCGCCGGTCGCCAGTTCCCAGCCAGTAATGACGAACTCGTTCGCATCGCCCTTCTCGCTGGGCTTGGTGCCGGCGGTGACGACATACTTGCCGTCGGGTGTGACCGCGGCGGCGACCTGGCTGTAGCCGGGTAGTTCGATGTTGCCCAGTCGTTTGCTCGTCGCGACATTCCACACAGTCACCCGCGCCGGAACCTTCTTGAAGTCGTAACTGGAGCAAACCTGCACGACCTTGGTTCCGTCTGGAGAGAAGTTCCCCATTGCGGTTGTGTTGGAAGGAGTCGGGATGGTGTAGAGCTGGCTGCCGTTGCTCATGTCGTGAACGCCCAGCCCGCCGATGCTATCGCGAACCAGCGCGGTCTTGCCGTCCGAGGAGAACGCGGAGACCGTTGGGGAACCGAAATATTCGCCGCTGACCCGGAAGGGAACCGCGTCCACTCGCTTGCCGGTCCCCAGTTCCCAGCGCACCGTGGTTCCGTCGTCCGAGGAGGTAATGACATGCTTGTTGTCAGACGTGACAGCCACGGCACGAACGCCGCCAGTGTGTCCGCCCGCGGTGCTGATGAGCTTGCCGCTGGGCACTTCCCAGACCAGAGTTGCCACACCTCGCATGCCCCAGGCGATGGCCCGGTCATTATCCAGCACGCGAACGCGAGTGCTGTAGATGCTGGGAGCCGGCGGTTCGGTGGTCGAGAGCCGGGTTCCGTCGGAGACGCGCCACCGCTGCACGGCCCCGTCTTCGCCAGTCGCCACCACAATGCTTCCATCCGGGCTGAAGGTCACCATGCGACCCATGCGCGTGCGGCCCAGGAGTAAGTGCTTCTCGGTGCCGGTTGCGGGTTCAATCAAGCTCACCGAACCGTCTCCACTGGCCACGGCCGCGATGCTTCCATTCGGATTGAAGGCCACCGAAGACGGTGAGTAACCGGAAACGCGTGTCTTGCCCAGTTGCTTGCCGGTGGTCGCGTCCCAGAAATGGACGATGCGGTTCAAGTCGGTGTCCTGCTCCAGAGGGGCTTTGGCATCGGGGTTTGAGTGGTAGCCCCAGGTGGCAAGCGTTTTCCCGTCGCCGGAGATCACCACGTTGGCCGACTCGTTTTGTGGAACCGTGATGGACTTCAGTTCCTTCTTCGCCTCCACATCCCACACCACGACGGTCACGGGCACTTTCTTCATGCGATCACCGACTCCTCCGATGGCAATGGTCTTGCCGTCCTGCGAAAGCGAGGCCGAGTATTCGTTGGAGTAGGTCCGCCGCTGGATCTTCGCGATCTCTTTGCTCGATCCGATGTCCCACACAACAACCCGGTCGTACTGCACGTTCACCGCGCGCTTGCCGTCGGTGGAAAGAAGCGTTGGGGTGCCGAAGAACGGGGAATTGATCTTGCCGGTGGTCGCTCCGGTGGCGGGGTCAAGCCGCATAAGCCCGGCATTGGTGACGGTCAGGAGTGATTTGCCGTCTGGAGTCATGAGGGGATTTGAGTAGTTGAAATTGCGCAGCCGGGCGGTGCCCATGCGTGCCTTTGCTCCTTCGGGGAGTGGATCGCCGTAGACATCCTTCTCCGCGGCCAGCCCAACGAGCGCTGGGGCGAGCACAAGCGCGGACGCAAGCCACAAGCGACGAGCGTTCATGGAGAGCCTCCAGATGCGAAACAGGGTGAGAGCCATTTACGGCACGAAGCACGAAGTGAAGTTACCCGCTCCGCGCCCCGGTGTCTATCAGGGTAAGTGAAACTTGGCGAGAAGGGTCAGTGATGGTTGTGGGTTGGGTGACGGGCATTGGCATTTGCCCCGGCCACCCAACCCACGGCGTGAGACTTGAAGCACGACGAGACGGGAAGGAAAGCTCTCACTCCAGAGGCACGCGAATATCGGTAGTCTTCTCACCCCGCCGGACGGTGATTGTTGCTTCGCCTTTGGTCGCGAGTGCATCGCGAAGCGTGCGGCGCAGCTCCTCGGCGCTGGGAATCAGAGTGCCATTAACTTTCGTTACGATGTCATCGACCTCGACACCCGCCTTGAGCAGCGGGGAATCAGCGGCGAACTTCGTGATGCGCACAACCTTGTCCTTCTCGCTGACTTTCACGCCCA
>JAKEEV010000875.1 GCA_022616395.1 Planctomycetia bacterium
AGCATCGGCTACGTTCCTCAAGAACCGCGTCTGACTCCAAACAAGACCGTTCTCGAGAACATCGAGGAGGCCGTTGCTCACATTCGCGCTCTGGTCAAGCGACAGGAAGAGATCGGCGAGGCGATGGGCACCGCGGACCCGGATGAATTCGAGAAGCTCACCGACGAAATGGACAAGGTTCAGACTCAGATTGATGCCACCAACGCCTACGAACTTGACCGGCAACTCGAAATCGCGATGGACGCGATGCGTCTTCCTCCTCCTGATGCACCCGTGGAGCAACTCTCTGGTGGCGAACGTCGGCGTGTTGCTCTCTGCAAGACGCTCCTTCAGCGCCACGATCTCTTGCTACTCGATGAACCAACCAACCACCTCGACGCGGAGAGCGTGGAGTGGCTTGAACATCATCTCGGTGCTTACCCCGGCGCGGTGGTGGCCGTCACGCACGACCGCTACTTCCTCGACAACGTCGCCAAGTGGATTCTCGAACTCGATAACGGCCGCGGATACCCCTACGAGGGGAACTACTCCGGCTGGCTGGAACAGAAACGCGCTCGCTTGCTGATTCAGGAGAAACAGGAAACCGCCCGGCAGAAGCAACTCGCTCGCGAACTGGAGTGGGCGAAGAGTTCTCCCCGCGCACGCATGGCCAAGAGCAAAGCTCGACTCGCGGCCATCGACAAACTTCAGGAACAGGTGATCGACGAGGAAGAAAAGGAACTCATCATCCAGATTCCAGCCGGCCCGCCGCTCGGTGATCTCGTCGTGCGCGCCGAAGGGCTGAAGAAGGGCTACGGCGACAAGCTCCTCTTCGATGACATGACGTTCAATCTTCCGAAGGGCGGGATCGTTGGCATCATCGGCCCCAACGGCGCGGGGAAGACGACGCTCTTCAAGATGATCGTTGGGCAGGAGAAGCCAGACAGCGGAAAGCTCACGGTTGGCCCGACGGTGCAAGCGGCTCACGTCGATCAGAACCGAGACGCTCTCAACGACAAGAATACCATCTTCGAGGAGATCACCGGCGGCACGGATTACATCATGCTCGGCAAGCAGAAGGTGGCGAGCCGGGCGTACTGCGCGAAGTTCAACTTCCGCGGACCTGACCAGCAGAAGCTCGTGGGGAGTTGCTCCGGAGGCGAGCGGAACCGAATTCACCTCGCGAAGCTGTTGCGCAGCGGGGGAAATTTACTGTTACTGGATGAACCGACCAACGACCTCGACGTGGACACGCTGCGTGCGCTGGAAGAAGCTCTCGTGAACTTCGCGGGCTGCGCGGTGGTGATTTCACACGACCGCTGGTTCCTGGACCGCATCGCGACTCACATTCTGGCGTTTGAAGGTGACAGCAAGGTGGTCTGGTGCGAAGGGAACTTCCGGGTGTATGAAGAACAACGTCGCGCCCGCCTCGGCCCCGCCGCCGACCTGCCCACGAGAATCAAGTATCGGAAACTGACAACGTGAAGCGCGGGTATGATGGAAATGACAGCTTACCCGATTGGAGAGAGAGCGATGGCCGTTAAACCACCAGTTCTGAAAGGCGTCGTCCGCGGCGGCGTCGTCGTATTGGAATCGTCGGCTGCTCTGCCGGAAGGCACCGAGGTTCAAGTTACCGTCGCCCCAATTCCATTCACCCCAGAAGAGCAAGCAGAGTTCGCTGGGTGGGAGAAGCTCGGAGATGAAGCCTGGGCGATGATCGACGAATGGGAGAAGGAGGACGCCCGCCGTGCAACCGGGTGAGGTGTATTGGGTTGATTATCCACAGGCTGATGGACATGAGCAGACAGGGCGCCGACCGAGCATCGTCCTTCAGGATGATGCGTTCGCCGCGAAAAGCCCACTCGTGCTTGCCATTCCCCTCACCTCAAGCGCCGGCGTCGCTCGATACCCGGCTGTCGTGTTTGTCCGGCGGATGCACAGAACGGCTTAACCGCCGATTCCTACGCGATGGTGTTTCAACTCCGAGCAACGGATCGACGTCGATTTCAGAACAAACTCGGCGAAGTCACACCCGCGATTCTGACCGAAATCTACAATGCCCTCGACCAACTCACTGGACATCCATGATCGAACTACTCGACGCGTCGAAAACCTACATCCAGGGCCGGAGGACGGTGAATGCCGTTCGCGGGGTGACGCTTCGCGTCAACACCGGTGAGTTTGTCACCATCATGGGGCCTTCGGGTTCGGGCAAGTCCACGCTCATGCACCTCATGGGCGCGCTCGACACTCCCACTGGTGGAAGGGCCGTCTTCCAGGGTCAAGACATTCAGATGATGTCCGACCGCCAGCGCTCGCTTCTTCGACGCGACCGCATCGGCTTTGTGTTTCAGGCATTTAACTTGCTTCCAACTTTGACCGGTGCTGAGAATGTGGCCCTGCCGCTGTTGCTCGGTGGCATGGCACGCCGAACGGCTCTTTCGCGCGCGATGGAGTGTCTGGAACGCGTGAACCTCGCTCAACGCGCGGATCACTTCCCGGACGAAATGTCCGGTGGCGAGATGCAGCGAGTCGCGGTCGCTCGGGCGCTGGTCGCGGACCCGGAAGCGGTGCTGTGCGATGAACCAACCGGCAACCTCGACACCACAACCAGCGGCGAAATCCTCGCGCTGCTCTCGAAGCTCCCCGAACCAGGCCGACGAGCGGTCATCATGGTGACCCACGACCCGATGGCCGCCTCCTACGGCACCCGCCTTGTGAAGATCCGCGACGGATTGGTGGAATCGGATGAACCGGTTCGACGCTGAGGAGTGATCAGTCATCAGTCATCAGTCATCGGTGGCCAGCGAACGGAGTTGTCTGGTTGATAACTGATTACTGATTACTGATCACTGACCACTCCGCCGCAGGAGCGCGGAAAGAATGTCTGTCTACCGAGTGTTAGCGCTGCGATACCTGCTTCAGCGATGGGACCGGGCCGCGATGGTCGTGGTCAGCATCGCTCTGGGTGTCGCCACGCTTGTTTCCGCGCGCATATTGAACCAGTGCATCGAGGCCGCGGCTCAGGAAACGACCACGCCCGGCGCAAGCGCGGAACTGTTCGTTACCAACGGCGAGGCTGGCGTTCTGCGCTCGGTTACAGACGAGTTGCGTGCCGCGAAGATCCCTGGCGTGAAGTCCGTTCAGCCCCTCATCTTCGACCGCGTCTCACTTCCCGATCTCGATGGCCGCGTGTCGATCCTCGTCGGCGCGGAGGTGTCCGACCAACTGTTGACGAACGATAACCCGCTGAAGGTAAAAGTGAATTTTGAAAGGGCTGCGGTCATACCGCAGTTATGGCCGGTCGCGGCCGCGATAGGAGAGGGCGATTTCACGAAGGCCGGGCAACTCTGGGATCGCATCCCCGTGCGGCTGGTGCTGTTGAGCAAACCCATTTTCGATGAGTGGATGCGCCGAACTGGCGGGAACAAGCCGTTGGTGATGCGCTACGCGACGCGAGATGTCGAGTGCCTGGTGGTTGGCTGGGTGAAATTCGAGCCGGATTCGCCAATGGCTCCGATGGGACAAAACTTCATCGGCATGAGCGTCGGTCAGGCGATGCAAGTGGTTCGCCCTGTTCCTCCGCTTGGCGCAATCGGAGGTGGATTGGGAGAAGTCGCGGGCGAGACAGCCACGCCGCCGAAGGTCAACCGCATCGATCTGTTTCTTGAACCGGACGCGGATAAGGACGAAGTCCTCGCGGCCGCCCGAAAAGTGGTCAACGAGCGCGCCGCCGTTCGCACTCCTGATGCTCAACGCCGAAGCACGCAGGAAGTTGTTTCCGGTTTGCAGATCGGCCTGTTGGTCTGTTCGGCCGGGGCGATGATTGTCGGCCTGTTCCTCGTGTATAACGCGATGGCGGTGACCGTCGCCGAACGCCGGGCGGATATTGGGATTCTTCGATCATTCGGAGCGACACGCGGCCAGATCGTTACGCTCTTCGCCACCGCAGCGGCGTTCTTGGGCCTGATCGGTGCCGCACTGGGCGTGCCTCTGGGTCTTCTGCTCGCGGAAGGCACACTCAGTCAGTTCCGGCACGAACTTCAGTCGATGTTCCTTAACCCCGCGGTGAATCCCACACAACTTTCTTCTCTTGACGCGGCACTTGCTGTGCTGGCGGGTGTCTGCACGGCGGTCTTCGCGGCTCTTGTGCCCGCCGTGCAAGCGGCGAACGAAGACCCGGCACATGTTGTCCGTCGATCCGCGGGCGGTGCGAAGGGCGTGTGGAAACTCATTCACAAACTGGCGTGCGTGTCGCTCGTTTTGCTGGGCACTGGGATGATCGCGATTCGCCACGAACTGCCGGCCCGCATCGGCGCGGTCGGCGGCATGATGATTGTGCTCGTGGGGTTGTTGCTCGCGTCTCCGTTTTTGGTGAGCGTTCTCGTCTGGCTGTTTCAACCGCTGGTGCGGGTCACCTGTCCGTTCTCCGTGCGGCTGGCATTCGATAATCTGTCGCGTGCGCCGGGCCGCACGGGCGTCGTCATCGGCGCGCTTGGCGCGGGTGTTGCGCTGATGTTTCAGACGGCTGGTGTCGGTCGCAGTAACGAAGAGCCGGTCGTGGACTGGATCAGTCAGGTTGTCCAAGCAGATCACTTCGTCTTCAGCGGGAACATGATGGCTGCGAACAGCTCGAATTCGCCGATGGCCTCGACAGTGGCGAAGGATCTCGCCGCGCTGCCCGCCGTCGATTACGTGATGAGCATTCGCTACTACCGGTCGGAGTTCAACGGGACGATTATTGTCATGGTCGCGCTCGACGCGAATGCGTATTGCCGCGCAACCCGCAGCCGCGTGCCGGAGGGAATGCCCGACCTCGAACGCTTCCTGGAACTACCTGACACTGACGACATCCTGGTGAGCGAGAACTTTCTCGTCCGGCATGGGGTGAAGGTTGGCGATACGATTACCCTTCCGGGGACACGCGGGCCAGTTGGCCTGCGGATTATCGGAGCTGTGCGCGACTACTCGTGGAGTCGCGGAACGATCTTCATGGACCGCGCCCGCTACGCTCAGCTCTTCGGCGACGACCTGATCGACATCTGCCACGTGTTCCTGAAGCCAGATCGCTCTCACGCATCCGACGCGGCACTGGAGAAGTACACCGCCGAGAAGGGGCTATTCCTCACCGATCGCAACTCGTTCCGAAACTTCCTCTCGGAACTTATCAACCGCGTCTATCTGCTCGCCTACATTCAGCAGATCGTGGTGGGTGTGGTTGCGGCTCTGGGCGTGGTGACGGCGGTGCTCATCTCCGTGTTGCAGCGAAAGCGAGAAATTGGACTCTTGTTGGCCGTCGGAGCAACGCCAAGTCAAGTGCTGCGCTCCGTGCTGGCCGAAGCGTTCCTGATGGGCGTGTTCGGCACGATCCTGGGCATTCTGATTGGGTTGCCGATGGAGTGGTATGTGTTGAAGGTGGTGTTCGTGGACGAATCCGGCTTCAACCTGGAGATGCTGATTCCGTGGAAGCAGACGCTGACCATTGCGGTCGCCTCGATCACGATGGCGACTCTCGCCGGCCTCATCCCCGCCTGGCGCGCCATCCAGACACGCATCACAGACGCGCTGCAGTATGAGTAGCTCGTGTTTTGGAACCCAGGGTGCGCTCGCTGCGCTTCGCGACCCTGGGCTTTGTTCTGCAACCCCTTCGGGGTAGAAAACGAAGAATCTCAATCCCAGACGTAGCGTTCGTCATATTCGATTTGGTACTCCGCAAGCAACCGCCGGAACTCATTCTGGAAGG